>JAFQPF010000071.1 GCA_017411885.1 Clostridia bacterium | reverse complement strand
TTTGACTTTGATCAACCTATTACATCCAAGACAAAGCTTTACGCTAAGTGGATCGAAGAAACCGTTGAGCCCGATGATAAGGATGAGCCTTCTGATGAATGGAAGAATCCTTACAAGGACGTAGCAGATGACGCATGGTACTACGATGCAGTTAAGTTTGCTGACGAAAACGGATATATGAACGGTGTCGGTTCGTCAAGCTTTGATCCCGACGGTAAGCTTACAAGAGGTATGTTCGTAACAATGCTCTACCGCATTGAAAACTCTCCCGAAGCCACAAAGGTATCCGGATTTGAGGACGTTAACAAGGGTGCTTGGTATTACGACGCTGTAAACTGGGCTGCTGAAAACAATATCGTTAACGGTGTAAGTGCTACAGAATACAAGCCCAATGATTACATCACACGTGAACAGATGGCGGCTATCATCTTCCGCTTCGCACAGTATAAGGGCATTAACGCAGTAACACTTTCGGAAAACCTCCACTTTAACGATGCAAATCTCATTTCGTCCTACGCTGTTCCCGCAATGAACTGGGCTGCAGGCCTTGATATCATCAGAGGATACGGCGACGGAAACGTTGGTCCTCGCGACAACACCACAAGAGCTCAGGCTGCTCTGGTGCTTATGAGAATGAGAGAAAACAAGATATTCTAATAAACCACAACTGACAAGAGTACCTATCACCTGCGTGATAGGTACTCTTTGCAAATGCCAATCAAGAGGTATTATTTATGAACAAAACAGTAAAAGCATTATTGCTCGCACTGCCGGCGCTGATACTTTTATCACTTATCTACGTTACAACAGACTACGCGTACGATGCTTTTATAGGCGACACGGCTATTGTAGATATACTTATATCCGACAAAACAGCAGAAAGCACGGTTGATTCTGAAAAAGAAAACACCGAAGGCTCAAGCGAGCTTGATCTGCCCGAGGGCATCGTAAACAGCGATGAGACCCTGCCTGTCATAAACTACGCAAGCAAATGGGCAACTCTTAATATAAGCGGTTGGGAAGAAAAGGATATTCCCGTACACCTCGGAGACAAGGAAGATATTCTTTCAAAGGGAGCCGGTCAGTGGATAGGCTCATATTTCTGCGGCCTTGGCAAAAACTGCATAGTCACAGCTAACGTTACTACATACTTCTATGAGCTTGAGGATACCCCGATCGGCACAAGCGTCACAATGCAGACGGTATACGGCGACTATGAATACGAGGTGACCGACAAATACACCTTTGACAAGGACGATATCGATATGCTTTACGAGGATCTGGGCGAGGATACGCTTATACTCCACACAAGCTATCCGAGAAGCAGCGGTAACGGCGAAAGTGAAAAGCGTATAGCCCTGATCTGCTCGCTCAGACGCGGAACTCTCTATAAGGATAAGTTTGAAGCTTAAGGAGGGCGAAAAGTATGAAAAAAACTGTATCTTATCTCACCGCAATAATATGCACTGCGCTTTGCGCCTTGCTCTTGTTTTCAACCCTTGCATTTGGATATATTCATTTCACAATAGGCTCGCCCGAGCGCTTTAGCACAGGCGTTGCGGACAGTATAGACGCGGATATGCTCGCAAGCGAAATATATAAGAGCATTGACACCGCATGCGCTACCTACGGAATTGATTCCGAACCTATCAAAGATTACGTTGCCGCAAAGGATCTGAAAAAGCTTGCTTCTCAGTATTTCGCAGGCTATTTTACCGCATTTGCAAACGGAGACGAAAGCTTCCCCGAGCTTACGATCGACACCGAGGGCTTGATTGATGCTGTAAATGCGAGTGCAGACAATGCAAAACACAAGGAGCTTTACACATCAAACGAGGCACGTATTAAGCTTGAAGAAGAGTTTACAAGCCTTTTAAACGGATCGGTTGCATCTCTTTCCTACAAGACGCTTTATAACAAAGCTCTCGAATACCGAGCATACTACCAAAAGCTTGCTGAGCTTGGAAAATATTTTGCACCCTCGCTTATCGCGCTTATACTTGTAATACTGTTAACCGCAGCATACATAATCATAAAGAAGAAAAGGTCGCTTGCCTATGTGTCGACGCTTACCTGCCTTGTAACAAGCGCGTTGTTCGCGATACCGATATCCTATATAAGCGGACTTGATCTGGCAAAAAGGCTTAACGTAAGCCTCGGGCTTGCGCACATATATATAAACGCGGCGTACGATTTTCTTATCACAAAAGCTGCGCTTGTATACACCGTGATTTCAGCGGTAATACTCGTAGCCTTTGCCATAGCGATTGCTTCAAAGGTTTTAAGCAAAAAGTCATAACCACCGGCCGTGCCGGTGGCTTGTACAAGCCCCCTTAGGGCATTCCACACGCTGAGCCTATAGGCTCGTCGAATCATCTGCCACTTGCAGAATTTGCCCCACCGACACAAACGTGGCGACTATCTTTTTGCCTCCCTTGTGTAAAGGGAGGTGGCATGACGTCATGACGGAGGGTTTGTCCCTCTTATGTTTATTCAAAATACACTTCGACCACAGTCTATAA
>JAFQPF010000003.1 GCA_017411885.1 Clostridia bacterium | reverse complement strand
TTTGAAAGGATGGTATCTGATGAAAAATAAATTTATCACCTTTGGTGAGGTGCTTTTAAGATTAAAATCTCCCCATAACGAAAGAATCTTTCAAAGCGAAAGGTTTGAAGCAACATTTTGCGGTGCTGAGATAAATGCTTCGGTTTCGCTTGCCAATTACGGTCTTGAAACCTCGTTTGTAACGGCAACACCCGACAATGACGTTTCACGTGCCTTTGTCGGCGAAGCACGCCGATTCGGTGTCGACACCTCTTTTATCCGGTATACAAAAGGGCGTTTCGGCGTGTTTTATCTTGAAAGCGGAGCCTGTCATAGACCGTCAAAGGTTACATATGACCGCGATTACACCTGCTTTTCAAACATAAAAGAAGGCGATTTTGACTGGTATTCAATTTTTGACGATGCGTGTTGGTTTCACGTTTCCGGCATAACAGCTGCAATAAGCGAGGGTTCTGCCGCAGAAGCTCTCAGAGCCGTTAAGATCGCTAAAGAGCTTGGACTGACCGTGTCGCTTGATCTTAACTACCGGGCAAAGCTATGGAATTACGGAAAGAAACCGATCGAGATTATGCCTCAAATAGCCGAATACGCCGATATTCTTATAAGCGGCGGTGGCGACTGCCAGAAAATGCTTGGAATTATCCCAAAGACCGAGGACGCGTCGGTAGAAGTAAATATCGATACGTACAAGGACATATCACAAAAGGCTTTTGAAAGATACAAGAATCTTAAATTGATTGCCATAACGATAAGAAGAAGCCTTAGCGGAGATCATAACACGTGGGCGGCTTGTATTTCGGACAGAAATGAGTTCTATTTAACACGTACCTATGATATAGCCGATATTGTCGACCGCGTTGGCGGCGGTGATGCTTTTTCGGGAGGTCTTATCTACGGGCTTCACACGTATAATGATCCTAAGCTTGCCGCAGATTTTGCAATAGCCGCAAGTACGCTTAAGCACAGTATTCTTGGAGATTTTAACCGTGTGACCGTTGATGAAGTAACGGCACTTATGGAAAGTGACGGGACTGTAAGAATTGCAAGATAATATAAAAGACGCAAAGTTTAATGCTTTGCGTCTTTTGGTTATTAAAAGTCAATTATGCCGAGATGCTCAAGTAAAATCTTTGTTCCCATAGCTATCAGAACTACGCCTCCAATCCTTTCGGATACAGATTTGTAGCATGAACCGAAAATATTGCCTATTTTTACGCCTAAGGCGGAAAGAATGAAGGTGACAATACCGATAAATGAAACAGAGCTTACAACGTTGACCTTAAGGAAAGCAAGAGTTACACCCACGGCAAGCGCATCAATGCTCGTAGCGACCGCTAATGGAAGCATGATGCGGGGAGTGAATTTATCGTTGAATTCGTCCGCGTCTCCAAAAGATTCGCGGATCATATTTATTCCGATAATCGAAAGAAGAACAAATGCTATCCAATGATCTATATCGGTTATAAGAGATTCGAATTGTTTTCCCAAAAAGTAGCCGATCAGAGGCATAAATGCCTGAAAGATGCCAAAATATAAGCCTGTTATGAGCATATGTACGGGCTTTAGTTTACTTACCGAAAGGCCTTTGCATATAGCTACGGCGAAAGCATCCATCGAAAGCCCGATCGCAAGTATGAATAATTCTGTATTGCTCATTTGCTTACCTCGTTACAGTTAAAGTAGTCTTTGTCAAAAACTACGTCGTTAAGATAAAGACCGCAAGCCGGCAGGGTAGGTCCTGCGAGAGATCTGTCCCGCTGTTCTATCATATGAAGAACGTCAGACTCGTTAATTTTTCCGCGTGCCGCATCAAGCAGTGTGCCGGCAATAATTCTGACCATATTGTAAAGAAAGCCGTCTGCAGATGCATAAATGTGCACGTGTCCTCCGTGCCTTTCTGCGCGGACGTAATTCACCGTTCTCACGGTATCGGCTACCGACGAGCCGCTTGCCATAAAGCAATAGTAATCTCTTTTTCCGCTTATAGCTCTACCGGCACGGTTCATTGCTTCGAGCATTTGATCGGTAATTTTATGCATATAAAAATAAACCCTGTCCTTATCAAAGGGATCACGTATACGACCGTCAGCAATAATATAAACGTACTCCTTTGAAGCTACGTTATGACGAACGTGAAATGTCTCGGGGACTGTAGTGGCATCCAAAATTGCAATGCCGTCGTTTATCACAGAATTCAGCGCAAGAACAAGCTTTTTACACTCGATTCTGACCGTGGCATCGTCCGGCAGATCAAAGGTTGCGAAATATATGTTGGCGTGAACGCCGCTGTCGGTCCTGCTGCATCCTTTTATATCATATCTTACACCGAAAACCTTTTCGAGTGCATCCTGTAGGGCTGATTGAACCGTCAATTTGCCGGGCTGAACCTGGAAGCCGCAAAAGCCTGTGCCGACGTATTTAAGCTTAAGCAAATATTTCATATAATTCCTCAGAAGAGATTATTTGTATAAATAATAAGTGCACCAAAAGCGATGAAGGCTATTAGCGAAAAAATATCGATAGCAGAAAGACGGGGCGTGGTCATTTTGGTACGTCCGTCACCGCCGTTGTAACAACGGCATTCCATCGCAGTCGCGAGCTCATCTGCACGTCTGAAAGAAGAAATGAACAGCGGAATAAGCACCGGAATCAAGGCTTTTGCCCGATTCACCAGACTGCCGGAGGTGAAATCTGCGCCTCGAGCCTTTTGTGCGCTCATAATTTTGTCGGTTTCTTCAATAAGTGTCGGAATAAAGCGAAGAGCGATAGTCATCATAAGCGAAAATTCGTGAACAGGAACCTTCAGTAGCTTTAGCGGCGAAAGCAATCTCTCAAGACCGTCTGTCAGCATTATCGGTGAGGTTGTATAGGTAAGTATTACCGATGTTCCGATAAGAAGAGAAGTGATCCTTAAAACCATAATTAAAGCGAACCTTATGCCCTCGGAATATATCCTGATTATACCGAAAGAAAACACAAGATTATCTCCGACTGTCCAGAATATATTGAGTGCCGAGGTAAGAATCAGCACGAATACTATTGGCTTCAGGCTCTTTAACACCGTCTTTACCGATATCCTTGAAACAAACACTAAGGATAATGTGAAAGCAAAAACGATAAGATAAGAAAAGATCGTTTTTGCAAGGAATACTATGACTATAAATAAGACAGTGAGTATTATTTTAATTCTTGCATCAAGTCGGTGCAAGATCGAATTACCCGGAAAAAACTGACCGAGTGTAATGTCCTTTATCATATATTGACCGATCCGTTACTTTATAATTAAACCTTTGATTTGAATATTGTGTCAAGCGATTTTACGCAGTCTTCGACCGAATACAAGCCTTCTGGAAGATCAAGCCCCTTATTTGAAAGCTCTTTGGCAAAATATGCTATCGGAGGAATATCAAGACCGATATTGCAAAGCTCGTGCGAGTGCTTGAAAACCTCGGATTTTGTGTCGTGCATATATATCTTGCCCTTGTTCATCACAACGATCTCATCCGAGTATTTTGCCATATCCTCCATGCTGTGACTGACGATAATGACCGTAGCACCCGTAGCATCCTTATAATCGCGTATGCCGTCAAATATTTCCTCGCGCCCCCTTGGGTCAAGTCCCGCGGCAGGCTCATCAAGAACAAGTATTTCGGGGCGCATAGCCATTATTCCTGCAATGGCAACACGGCGTTTCTGACCGCCCGAAAGATCAAACGGCGATTTTTCCAAAAGCGAGGAGTCTATTCTGCACAGATCCGCCGCTTGCTTGATTCGTTTTTCAATCTCAGAATTGTCAAGCCCCATATTTTTAGGACCGTAGGCAATATCTGCCATAACCGTTTCCTCAAAGAGCTGATATTCGGGATATTGGAATACAAGTCCGACCTTAAAGCGGTATTTGGTAATTTCCTTCGGCTTTTCCCAAATGTTTTCGCCAAAAACCATAACCTCGCCGCTGTCAGGACGTTCAAGTCCGTTAAATAAGCGGACGAGCGTGGATTTGCCCGAGCCCGTATGCCCCATAAGTCCTGTTATAACGCCACTCTTTATAGAAAGCGATACGTCATCAAGTGCCAAACGCTCAAATGGAGTTGAACGGCTGTATGTGTAAGAAATGTTTTTTAGTTCGATAGCGTACATAGTTTATTCTTTCGTGATTTTACTGTAATAATCGTATACGACTTTTGCACAGTCGCTTATATCAAGCGACTTGGGCATTTCAATTTTGTGACCGAGCGACATAAGCTCGTATATTATATCAAACTGAGCAGGCGAATCAAGCCCTGCTTTTTTTATAAGCTCGGTGTTCTTGAAGACTTCGTATGGCGTACCGTCAAGAAGAAGATTTCCCTCGTTCATAACAAGGACTCTGTCTGCAAGCATAGCCTCGTTCATATAATGAGTTATGTGAATGACGGTGATATTATTCTCACTCTTAAGCTTGAGAATAGTGTCCATTACTTCTTTTCTGCCTGATGGGTCAAGCATAGCGGTCGATTCGTCGAAAACTATACATTTCGGCATCATAGCGATTATGCCTGCTATAGCCACGCGCTGCTTCTGACCGCCGGAGAGCTGATGAGGCGAATGACGTCTGAAATCACTCATGCCTACAGCTTCAAGGGCATTGTCGACTCGGCGTCTGATCTCTGCCGGCTCTATGCCTAAATTCTCTGGGCCGAAGGCAATGTCCTCTTCAACTACCGTTGCAACGAGTTGATTGTCGGGATTTTGGAAAACCATACCGATATTTTTTCTTACGTTAAGAACATCTTCATCGGTTATTTCAGGATTGGTTATCATAACCCCGTCGATATATATTTCACCGCTTGTCGGTGTAAGGATCATATTGAGAAGCTTTGCAAATGTAGATTTGCCCGATCCGTTATGACCGAGCACGGCGACGAATGAGCCCTCTTCAATATCAAGTGTAAGACCGTTTATCGCAGGATGAGCTTGCATATCCGTATCATCGTCATATGAAAAGCTTACGTTTTTTAGACTTATAAATGGCTTTTTGTTCATAAAATGTACCGTGTTATTTTTTAGTCCAGCGGGATGAAGCACCGCAGGGAAGAGCAGAACCAGATGCAGATACGGGAAGACCGATTTCGTCCGATCTTACCTGACCGCCTACAAGAGGCGTAAGATGCAGATCAAGAAGATATCCCATGGTTGTAGCCGAAAGCCCCGTAGTGTATGAATTCAATAAGAAAAACAAAGGATCGTCACTTAAAAGCTTTGATGACAGAGAGATAAATTCGGCAATATTGTCTTCAAGCTTCCAAAGCTCTCCCGAAGGGCCTCTACCATAAGAGGGCGGGTCCATAATAATGGCATCGTATTTATTGCCGCGTCTGATTTCACGCTCAATAAATTTTTTACAGTCGTCGACAATATAGCGTATAGGTGCATCGGCAAGATCGGATTTCGCTGCGTTTATCTTCGCCTGCGAAACCATTCCCTTGGACGCGTCTACGTGGCAAACAGATGCGCCTGCCTTTGCGCAGGCAACCGTTGCACCGCCTGTATATGCAAAAAGATTAAGCACCTTAATAGGTCTGTTTGCTTCCTTGATAAGGTTGTAAAACCAGTCCCAGTTTACAGCCTGTTCGGGGAAAAGCCCCGTGTGCTTAAAGCCGGTAGGCTTTATTACAAATTTGAGTCCGAGCGGCTCATAGGATATTTCCCATTCATCGGGCAAAAGTGACGACCTCCACGCTCCGCCGCCGGCTGATGAACGCTTATATGTTCCGTCCGGCTTGTTCCAGCGTCTGTCGCGCTTAACGTCCTTCCA
>JAFQPF010000070.1 GCA_017411885.1 Clostridia bacterium | reverse complement strand
CTTGACATACTCGGACACGATGTGCCGACAAAATACAAGTGGCTTGAAAAGTATACGAACACAAGCGTGCTTGACGTTCCGATGAACGACAGAAAGGTTTACGAGCTTTTCTTATCGACTGATCCGCTCGGTGTTTCGCCCGAGGATATCGGAAGCCCGATAGGCACGTACGGTCTGCCCGAGATGGGTACGAAATTCGTGCGTCAGATGCTTGTTGATACAAAGCCCAAGGGCTTTTCCGACTTACTTCAGATATCCGGACTTTCCCACGGTACCGACGTTTGGCTCGGCAACGCAAAGGATCTTATAGACCAGGGTATATGCACGATCTCCGACGTTATAGGTACGCGTGACAGTATTATGACATATCTGCTTTACAAGGGCGTTCCGCCCAAGGACGCGTTCCAGATAATGGAGGACACTCGTAAGGGTAAGGCTCCCAAGACCTTTACTCCCGAGCGTATACAGATGCTTAAGGACCATAACGTACCCGATTGGTATATCGACAGCTGTCTTAAGATCAAGTATATGTTCCCGAAGGCTCACGCCGCGGCATACGTTATGTCCTCTATCCGCCTTGCGTGGTATAAGATATACTATCCGCTTGAGTTTTACGCGGCGTTCTTATCTGTCGCGCCCGGCGGCTTTGACGCCGAGATAGTCGGCAGAGGCATCGGTGCCGTAAAGGCTTATATGAAGGAGATCGAAAACAAGGGCACGTCGGCGACCGCAAAGGAAAAGGAAACCTACGACATATTCCAGCTCGTTATCGAATGTATGGCACGCGGATTCAAGTTCTTGAAGGTCGACTGCCGTAAGAGTGCGGCGACCGCCTTTGTACCTGAGGACGGCAAGATACGTATGCCCTTCTCCTCGCTCCCCGGACTCGGAGATACTGCGGCGGCTAACATAATCAAGGCGCGCGATGAGGCTGAATTTACGTCGATCGAGGAAATGGGACTCAGATGCTCACTTTCCAAGTCTATCCTTGAGCTTTTACGTAAAAACGGCGCGGTGGACGGACTTCCCGAAACCGATCAGATGTCGCTTT
Source organism: Clostridia bacterium (assembly GCA_017411885.1). The sequence continues at coordinate 3,890 of JAFQPF010000070.1, read as the reverse complement.
TCGATATGGCTCCTGTTGCTCCCGAGAAAAAGGAAAGCAAAAAGGAAGAAAGCACGGAGCAGATAAACGAAGCGTTTGTCGATGACACCGAAGTCGAGCAGCTCGGATTCTTTATGTAGACATTGGAGTAAATAGGTAATTCGAAAAGAGTACAGATCATGAACAAAAAAGAAGAAATAAAAAAACTGTTGCTTAATTTTGGAGCAGTATCGCTGTTTCTTATCAGCATACCCTTATCCTTCTACGGGCTTGTTTTTTGGTCTCTCGGAGTGAGCGAATACAATATAAGCCCGATAATATCATTGACAGGTGTTTTTCTGATACCGTCATTTACGATAACCGTGCTTTTGGTAAATAAAAAATATAAAAAAACGGTGTTGCTTATTTGGCTAGCAATATGCCTCGCAACCTGCGGTATAACCGCTGCAAAAATCGGTATAATCGAATATGAAAAATCTCTAATTATCGACACCGCGCCGAACATCGACACAGGCGAATATCTTCCGTTTGACGAAAACTCGAAGATAGCGACCCTTGATAATGAAGCAAGTCTTAAGTTTGAAGTGACCGATAAGCTTCCGATCATTGACGGTGCTGCGGCGGTATTTACTGTTTACTCAGCATTCGTAAATGCCGTTTATCCGGACACAGTAGAGCTTGGAGACACCGTATTCAAATATAACAACACTGTTACCGGCTATAAATTCCTCGCCGAAAAAAAGACAGATATTTTCTTCGGCGCATATCCGTCAAAGAAACAGCTCACATACGCCGACGAAAACAACACTGAGTTTACGTACACTCCTATCGGAAGTGACGCATTCATCTTCTTCGTGCACAAGAATAATCCGATCGACAATCTAACAAGTGAGCAAATAAAGAAGATATACTCAGGTGAAATAACGAATTGGACTCAACTCGGCGGAAAGAATGAGCCTATTGCCGCATTCCAACGCAACGAGGGGAGCGGAAGCCAAAGCATGCTCATCCGCTTCATGAACGGAACTCCTATAATGGAGCCACCGACCGAGATGCGTAGTGACTATATGTTTAGCATAGTCGAGGATGTTGCAAGATACAAGAGCAAATCAGGTTCTATCGGCTTTTCGTTCAGATATTACATTGAAGGTATAATCCAAAACCCTGACATTAAGCTTTTAAGCATCGACGGTGTTTCTCCAAGCGTAGAAAATATCAAAAGCAAAGCTTACCCCCTAACCACACCGCTTTATGCCGTATCATATAAGGATAACAAAAATGAAAACGTATCAAAACTTATTGATTGGGTACTTTCGAATGAGGGACAAGAACTCATTCAAAAAACAGGCTATGTTGGAGTGAAATAAAAAATCGTCCGTGTCCGAAGACACGGGCGATTTTTTGTTCGTTCATTTTATGCGTTGGGATTAGGGTCAGCCTGACCGTCTTTTAGTGTATACATAAAGCGGTTAAAGCCGTAACAGCCGTCAGCATAAAGCTGCTTTATGGTTTCGTTATCATACGTATACTTCGTAAGTCCACCGGATGCGGTCTTGGTGTCTGCACCTAAAAGTGCAAGCGGTCCTTCATACGCCATAATGATCGTATTGTTTCTCCAGTTAAAGCCCTTTCCGTTTTCAACGTGTGTAGGCACAGCCTTCTGGAGGTACTTACGAATATGCCACATTGTGTTGTCCTGAATATAGCAGTTCTCGTAAAGCGCGTAGGTATGACCTGCTCCGTAGAACATATTGTAATCTACCTTCTGGTGGATATATCCGCCAAATCCGTAGCCTGAATAACGGCAGAGGTTGTTATAAAGATTGCAGTCCTTAAGGATCGCAAACGAATTTGCCGAGTTAGGTGTTGTGGATGTAAACCATACTTCAAGAGGCGAGTTACACTTTTCAATAACGTTGTCGTATATCTTGGTATTAACCGAAACAATCGACTGTCCTACACTAAGACTTCCCTGCCACTGTACTGTAGGTCCGCAGTCGAAGCACTGATGTACATAGTTGTTGTAAATAGAGTAGTTTTCAGAGCCGCCGTAGATCTCGATCGCGTTTCCGAGTCTTCCCTGACCGTCATCTTTAAGATCCTGAATAGCTCCGCCGATCCAGCCTACCTCACAGTTGCGGATAACGAGATCCTTTGAGGTTCCCGCACCCATACCGTGGGAAGCACCGTAGCGTATGCAGAGATTATCAAGTGTTACGCCGGTTCTGCCGTTTATTACATTACCGCGTGTGGATATCTCAATAGAATCAAATACGTCGCCGGGATTACCGCCCTCACAGTAGAGGTACACGGTCTGCTCATCCCAGTCGTGGTAATAAGCAAGGTGGTGGTTAAGGTCAAGTCCGTTCTTGAATGCCTGTACCGGGAATCTCCAAGTTTCAAGTCCGTTTGATACTACAGAATCGTCACCGATCTTTACGGTCATATCCTTCTTCTTATCCTTAAGCACACGCATACCGTATGCTTCACCGTCATTGAATACGATATTACCAACGTCCTGTTCCTTGTCTATCTTGGTGTTGAAGGTATAAATATTGGGAACGCTTGTAGCTGTCCACTGAGAAGCATCGTCTGCCTCTACAGAGCCGAGAATACGAGGCTTTGCGCCCTCTCCGTATGCGGAATATGTTACACCTGAGGTTGTTGTGAGCTTTTCATGCCACTCGTCACCGCGCTTAAAGAGGACAACGTCGCCATTCTTAATAGTTTTGACGTTCTGCATCTGCATAACCTTAGCAATAGTTTTTATTGCCTTTTCGGGGCTCTTACCGTCGTTGTTGTCATCACCGGTATTTGATACGTAATAAACTGTACCGCCCTTGCCGAGTGTCCATTCGCTCTTGGTTTCAAGGATCTCATTCTTACGAGCTTCAAACTTCGCGTCAAGCTCTGCAACGAACTTGTCTGTTGCAAGCTCAAGATAGAAAGTATCGTCATAAGTTTTTGTCCAGATCTCGTTTCCGTCTTCGCCCAAAGCTACGTCATGCTTGACCGATGCTTCGATAACGTAGGGGAATGCCCAGTGTGCGCTTGTAATATCGGCAAAGCCAATGTAGGAAGCCTTTGACATACCCTCAAGTGTAGGTGTTCTGCCGAGGGCTGCGCAGATAACCTTTACTACCTCTGCTCGTGTGATCGTTCCGTCGGGCTTGAAGGTGCCGTCCGGGTAACCGCCTACAAGACCTGCGGATGCCGCCGCCTTGATGACAGTATATCTTGCATGAGTTGCGGGAACGTCTGTAAAGCTTACAGCCTTATCGGTTGCCTTTACCTTGCCCATATTGTATACGAGCTCAACAAATTCAGCTCTTGTTATAGGCTGATCGGGCTTGAAGCTACCGCTGTAGCTCTTGAGATAGCCGAGGCTTTCAATGTATGCTACGTAATCGTAGTACCATGCGCCCGACTTTACATCTGCAAATGATGTGGTATTCTTACCCTTGATGGTAGTTTCATCAACGAGCAGACGTGTGATAACGGTTACAGCTTCTGCGCGTGTCATCTTACCTTCCGGCTTGAATATACGTCCGTCATAGCCTGCGATAAAGGGTGTATCTGTACGCTCTGAGGAAGGAAGACCTGATGCAGTTCCTATATCCTCAGCGGCATATGCTTCAGCCGCTTCCTTTGTCTTGAAGAATGCTAACGACTTCCATGCGATAGAGTCGTTTTCGGTAACATTTCCCTTAAGCGGGAAGAAACAGAGGTTACTTGTATTCGTACCGGTGCCGGGTCTTAAAATAAGCCCGCCAGTCGCATCGATAACAACTCTCTGCCATGCGTCTCCACATTCGCTTGCTTTCTTGATCTTTATATCATTTCTTTTCTCACCCTTCTCACCAGCAGCAATGCGGTGCACCATGGTATCGATTTCGCTTCTGTTGAGATAG
>JAFQPF010000069.1 GCA_017411885.1 Clostridia bacterium | reverse complement strand
GGCACGCTCAAGCTTGTCGGCACCGATGAAGAGGTAATATATGAAAGCTTCAAGCTTTTGCTTGAAAACGAAGAGGAATACAACAAAATGTCCCACGCGAGCAATCCTTACGGCGACGGTCTTGCATGCAAGAGGATCGCTGATATTCTGGAGGTAGGTCATGTCACTGTTTGAAAATAAAACTCTTATGATAACCGGCGGTACGGGCAGCTTCGGCAACGCGGTGCTTAACCGTTTCCTTGCCACCGATATAGGCGAGATCCGCATCTTTTCAAGAGACGAAAAGAAGCAGGACGATATGCGCCACGAATACCAGGTAAAGTTTCCCGAGCTTGCCGAAAAGATCAAATTCTACATCGGCGACGTGCGCGACCTGCGTTCAATAAAGAACGCTATCCACGGCGTTGATTACATATTCCACGCGGCGGCACTCAAGCAGGTACCGTCCTGCGAGTTTTTCCCGGTCGAGGCGGTCAAGACCAACGTGCTTGGCACAGACAATCTTCTGACTGCGGCGATCGAGGAGGGAGTCAAGACGGTTATATGCCTGTCCACCGATAAGGCGGCGTATCCCGTAAACGCAATGGGAACCTCAAAGGCGATGATGGAAAAGGTCGTGGTTGCAAAGTCGCGTACAGTATCTCCCGAAAAAACAAAGATCTGTTGCACACGTTACGGAAACGTAATGTGCTCACGCGGCTCTGTTATACCGCTTTGGATAGACCAGATCAAAAATGGCAATCCGATAACCGTGACCGAGCCTTCGATGACACGCTTTATTATGTCGCTTGATGAGGCGGTAGACCTTGTGCTGTTTGCGTTTGAGCACGGTGTCAGCGGAGATATTCTCGTTCAAAAGGCGCCTGCCTGCACGATACAGACACAGGCAGAGGCTGTATGCGAGCTTTTCGGAGGCGACAAATCGAAGATCAAGGTGATCGGTATACGCCACGGCGAAAAGATGTACGAAACCTTACTTACCAACGAGGAATGTGCGAACGCTATTGACCTTGGCGACTTTTACCGTGTGCCGAGCGACAAGCGCGGACTTAATTACGATAAGTATTTTAATTCGGGCGACACAGAGCGCAACACGCTCACCGAATTCAACTCGCACAATACCGAGCTCTTAAACGTTGAGCAGGTAAAAGAAAAGCTTTTGACGCTTGAATATATCAGAAATGAACTGGATGCATTAAAGAAAGTATGAATGACGTTGTAAAGAATCTGCTTTTGCTTATCAAAAGCGCACTGACTAATGAAAAGCAGAGCATCGATAAGGATGTAAGCTGGCACGATCTGTTTGTTTTCGCAAGCGCGCACAGGATCACGACCTTATTGTATTACGGTATAAAAAACTGTGGAGCAAAGCTGCCTGCTGACATAAGCGATATGCTTAAAACAAAGCTTTATAAAAGCGCGACCGTTTCTGCGCAAAATGATTATCAGCTCGAGCTGCTTTTTGCAGAGCTTGAGGCTCAGGGCATCGAGTATATGCCGATGAAGGGGCTCGTTGTAAGAGAGCTGTATCCGAAGAGTGATATGCGTACAGTCGGGGACGCGGATATTCTTGTCCACCCCGATAAGGCATTATCCGCGGCAAAGGTGCTTGAAGGGCTTGGATACGAATTTGTAAAGGAATCCACACACGAATACGTGTGGCAGAAAAAGCATACCAAGATCGAGCTTCACAAAAAGCTTATTGGTGATGCTTTCCCCGAATACAGCGAGTATTACGCGGACACGTTGAGATTTTTCGACCATAAGGACGAAAACGGCAGATATGCGATGAGCCTTGATGATCTTTTCATATATCTTATCGTGCATATTGCAAAGCATTACCGCAACGGCGGTATCGGGATCAGGCATTTTATAGATATTTACGTTATAAGACGGATGAATAAGCTTGATTATAGCTATATTACCAAAGAGCTATCCAAAATGAAGCTTGATAAGTTTTATCAGACGGTATGCGATCTGCTTGACGTGTGGTTTGAAGAAAAAGCTCACACCGAGGCGACACTTCTTATGAGTGAGCGCGTGTGTGAAAGCGGAATTTTCGGAAACAGGACTAACATATCCCGCGCAAAGGCGGCAAATACCAAGAAAAAGAATTTCTTTTTATCAAAGGTATTCTTTGCGATATTCTTACCCTATAAAAATATGAAGAGTCTTTATCCTGCGCTTGAAAAAGCACCGGTGCTTTTACCGTTTTACTGGGTAAAGAGAATATTTACACTCCTATTTTTCAAAAGGGAAAGAGTGAAAAAATTTGCGCATATCGCAAAAATGTCAACCAAGAGCGAAGCTGCAAGCTTTAACGATGAGCTTAAAGCGGTCGGATTTTACAGCCTCGGCTCAGAATGAAAGGGAAGATAAATGAATATACTCGTGTGCGGAGCCGCAGGCTTTGTAGGCAAGAATCTTTGTGAAAGACTTAAATGTATCCGCGACGGCAAGGACAGAACGAGCGGACTTGATATCGGGGAGATATTTGAGTACGATGTTGAAAGCTCTCCCGAAGAGCTTGAAGAATATTGCAAAAAGGCAGAATTCGTCTTTAATCTTGCGGGCGCGAACCGCCCAAGCGATCCTGCCGAATTTATGCGTACAAACTTCGGCTTTGCGGGCACGCTTCTTGATACGCTCAAAAAGCATAACAATACCTGTCCTGTAATGCTTGCCTCGTCAATTCAGGCTACCCTTGTCGGAAGATATGCCGAGGGGGATTACGGAAAGTCAAAAAAAGCGGGCGAGGATTTATTCTTTGATTATGCAAAAAAAACGGGTGCCAAGGTGCTTGTTTACCGCTTCCCGAATCTGTTTGGAAAGTGGTGCAGACCGAATTACAACTCGGCTGTTGCGACCTTCTGTAATAACATCGCAAACGATCTGCCTATAACCGTGAACGACAGAGCCATAGAGCTTGAACTTCTTTACATAGACGACCTTGTTGACGAAATGATAGCGGCAATAAAGGAAAGTGAGCATCACTGTGAATTTGACGGCGTGAATACCGTGCTTTGTGATAACGGACGCTTTTGTGCCGCTCCGGTTACGCACCGCGTAACGCTCGGCGAGATAGTCGACCTGCTTGAAAGCTTTAAAAAGCAAAGTGAAACGCTTATAATGCCCGAAATACCGGCAGGCTCGTTTGCGAAAAAGCTGTATTCGACCTATCTGTCCTATCTGCCCAAAGAAAAGGCGGCGTTCGGACTTAAAATGAATATCGACGCGCGCGGAAGCTTTACAGAGCTTTTGAAGACTGAAAAATGCGGACAGTTCAGCGTGAATATCTCAAAGCCGGGCATCACAAAGGGCGAGCATTGGCATAATACCAAGTGGGAATTTTTCATCGTCGTGTCGGGCAAGGGACTGATACAGCAGAGAAGAATAGGCTCGGATGAGGTGCTTGATTTTGAGGTGGACGGTGAAAATATCACCGCGGTGCATATGCTTCCGGGATATACGCATAACATAATAAACCTGTCGGACACAGACGACCTTGTCACGCTTATGTGGGCAAACGAATGCTTTGATCCGGCAAGACCCGACACCTTTGGCGAAAAAACGGATATAAGATAAGGAGAATAGCGTGAAAGTTTAATCTACGATAAGTGTTATCGGCTTATTTCACGCGCGAAATCCATACAAAATGGGACCCAACCCATTTTGCCGCAACAAGTGCGGTGCTATGGATTTCATTTTACTGTTTGTGCCGCCACGGGCGGCGGAATGGAGAATATTATGGATATAAAACTTGATTACAGCGATATCAGCTTCAAGAATGACGGCAGACTTAAGCTTCTTATAATAGTCGGCACACGCCCCGAGATCATACGTCTTGCGGCGGTTATAAATAAGTGTCGTAAATACTTTGACTGCGTGCTTGCACATACCGGTCAGAATTACGATTATAACTTAAACGGAGTTTTCTTCCGTGATCTTAAGCTTGACGCTCCCGAGGTGTATATGGACGCGGTCGGCGACGATCTCGGTGCGACGGTCGGTAATATCATCAACTGCTCGTATAAGCTTATGAGTCAGATAAAGCCTGACGCGCTTCTGATACTCGGCGACACAAACTCCTGCCTGTCTGCAATATCCGCGAAAAGACTTCATATACCGATCTTCCATATGGAAGCGGGCAACAGATGCAAGGACGAGTGCTTACCTGAGGAAACAAACCGCAGGATCGTTGATATAATCTCGGACGTAAACCTTGCTTATTCGGAGCACGCGCGCAAGTATTTGCACGAATGCGGTCTTCCTAAAGAGAGAACCTACGTAACAGGATCACCTATGGCGGAGGTGTTACATAATAACCTTAAGGATATAGAGGCAAGCGATATTTTAACAAGACTTGGTCTTGAAAAGAAAAAATATATCCTTCTTTCGGCACACAGAGAGGAAAATATCGATACCGAAAGGAATTTTCTTTCGCTGTTTGAAGCAATCAATAAAATGGCGGAAAAGTACGATATGCCGATACTTTATTCCTGCCATCCGAGAAGCAAAAAGCGCCTTGAGGCATCCGGCTTTGAGCTTGATCGCCGCGTGATACGCCACGAGCCGCTCGGCTTCCACGACTATAACCATTTGCAGATGAACGCGTATGCGGTAGTGTCCGATTCGGGAACGCTTCCCGAGGAATCAAGCTTCTTTACATCGGTGGGCAATCCCTTCCCTGCGGTGTGTATCAGAACCTCTACCGAGCGCCCCGAAGCGCTTGATAAAGCCTGCTTCTTTATCGCGGGAATAGATAAGGATAGCTTATTACAGGCGGTTGAAACGGCAGTTTCGATGAATGAAAACGGCGACTACGGCATCCCCGTACCCGATTACGTGGAAGAAAACGTGTCGACAAAGGTGGTAAAAATAATCCAGAGCTACACCGGTATCGTAAACAAAATGGTCTGGAGAAAGAATTAAAGAACAAAAAAACTATCCGTTCCGTGCGCGGAACGGATAGTTTTTTTGATAATTTGTCTTATTTCGCCGGCTTTTGCGGATGCGGTAATTAAGACTTCGTTATAATTTTGGCAAATTCGCTCAAAAGAGAATGAAATATTTGTGCAAAAAGTTGAAATATTCCGAAACTGTTGCATTTATAACGCATTTTTGATAAAATATATATACCAAATAACCGATATTCGTCCGTTTACCCGGACAAATAATTGATTAAGGAGAAAAATTATGAAAAAGATTATTGCATTGATCCTTTCGGTTCTTATGCTTCTTTCAATGGTAGCATGCACCGGTACAGAAGCTCCTGTCGTTTCCGACAGCGAATCTGAATCTGTTGCTGATTCTGTAGAAAACGTTGATTCTGCAGATGAATCTGATGCTCCTGCGTACAAGATCGGTATCATCACAGGTACTGTTTCTCAGGGTGAAGAAGAATACCAGGCTGCTCTTAAGGCTAAGGAAACATACGGCGATATGATCGTTACAGCTACATATCCCGACAACTTCTCTTCCGAAACAGAGCAGACAATCGCTACCGTAACCAATATGGCTGCTGACCCCGCTGTTAAGGCGATCGTTTTCGTTCAGGCAGTTCCCGGCGCAACAGCTGCTATCAATAAGGTTAAGGAAACCCGCGACGACGTTCTCTTCGTTACAGGCGTATGTGCAGAAGACCCTGCAGTTATCGCATCTGCAGCTGACATCTGCATGCTCGTAGACGAGATCGCTATGGGTACAACTATCATCGACCAGGCTCACAAGATGGGCGCTAAGACATTCGTTCACGTTTCCTTCGAGCGTCACCTCGGCTACGCTACAATCGGCGCACGTAAGGAACTCTTCGAAAAGAGATGTGAAGAGCTCGGCATCCAGTACGTTGAAGCAACTGCTCCCGATCCTACAGGTGACGCAGGTGTAACAGGCGCACAGGCTTGGATCACAGAAAACATCAAGGTTTACGTAGACCAGTACGGCAAGGACACAGCGTTCTTCTCCACAAACTGCTCGATGCAGGAACCCCTCATCCTCCAGTGTGCTGAGCTTGGCGCTATATTCCCGCAGCAGTGCTGCCCCAGCCCCTACCACGGCTATCCCTCTGCATTCGCGATCTCCACAGAAGGTCACGAGGGTGACGTTGAATACATCCTTGGCGAAATCAAGACTAAGGTTGCTGAATACGGCAACGAGGGCAGAATGTCCACATGGGGAACACCCGTTAATATGCTTATGATCGAAGCAGGCGTTGATTATGCTATCAAGTACTGCGAAGGTCAGACAAACGGCAAGCTTGACGAAGAAGTATTCTTCGATTGCCTCAAGTCTAAGGGTGGCGAGGAAATGACAATTTCCAAGTACGTAGACGGCGATACAACTGTAGAAAACTTCTACATGCTCCTTTGCCCCTTCTACGATTTCTAATATAAATTATTCTGTTGAATAAAAATATCGGTTAGGTCGAAAATGCCCGCTGATCTGCAGTGCAAATCGGCGGGCATTTCTTAATATAAAGTATATCGCGCTGCAGCAATGTCCGTGTCGCCGAGGGCGGCAGGGAGATTCTTGTGGCGCGGGCCAATTGAAAATGAAAGGAAATACTAAAATGGATAAACCTTATGTGTTAAGCATGAAGGGGATCGAAAAGGAGTATTACGGAAACCGTGTCTTAAAGGGCGTTGATCTGCATATCGCTCCCGGTGAGATACACGCGCTTATGGGTGAAAACGGCGCGGGAAAATCCACTCTTATGAATATCCTCTTCGGTATGCCGGTGATACATAATACCGGTGGATTTAAGGGAACTATTGAGGTAAACGGAAAAGAGGTTGTAATAGACTCACCGCAAAAGGCGATGGAGCTTGGCATCGGAATGGTGCACCAGGAGTTTATGCTTATCCCCGGCTTCACGGTTACCGAAAACATAAAGGTAGGTCGTGAGATAACAACGCCTACAGTAGCGAGCGCGCTTTTTGGCAGGAAGCTTGAGGCACTTGATAAAAAGGCAATGGCAGGTGATGCAAGGGAAGCACTTGACACCATCGGACTTGATATAAGCGAGGACACGCTTGTACGCGGACTTCCTGTAGGCTATATGCAGTTTATCGAGATCGCGCGTGAGATAGACAAGAGCGGTATGCAGATACTTATCTTCGACGAGCCGACGGCTGTGCTTACCGAAAGCGAGGCTGAAAGACTTCTCGAGGCTATGCGCACTATCGCGGCAAAGGGAATTGCCATAATCTTCATCACTCACCGTATCGACGAGGTTATGAGCGTTACCGACAGTATGACGGTGCTCAGAGACGGTACGCTTGTTGAACGTCTTATCACAAAGGAGACCACTGCGGCAAGAATCGCAGAGCTTATGATCGGACGTAAGGTAGAAAAGCTCGTCGAGGATACAGTCGACAACAGAACGCTTGACGATAACGACGTTATACTTTCACTCCGCGATTACTTTGTTGATATGCCGGGTGAGAGAGTCAACGGAATCGATCTTGACGTGCGCCGCGGCGAGATACTCGGTATCGGCGGTCTTGCAGGTCAGGGAAAGGTCGGTATTCCCAACGGTATACTCGGTCTTTACGAGGCGGCAGGCGAGATCGTGTTCGACGGCGAAAAAATCAACCCGAACAAGCTCGGAGACGCGCTTAATAAGGGTATTGCGTTCGTGTCCGAGGACAGGCGCGGAGTAGGTCTGTTGCTTGAAGAAACGATCGAGCAGAACATTACCTTTACGGCTATGCAGGTAAAGGAAAACTTCTTACATAAATTCGGTCCGTTAAAAATATTCGATTCAAAATCGGCAAAGAGCTTTGCCGAGGATATGATCAAAAAGCTTGATATCCGTTGCACAGGCGCATCTCAGTACGTGGGACGTCTTTCGGGCGGTAATCAGCAAAAGGTGTGCCTTGCACGCGCACTTGCGCTTGAGCCGAAGCTTCTTATAGTTTCCGAGCCGACACGAGGCATAGATATCGGCGCAAAGAAGCTTGTGCTTGAATTACTCGTAAAGCTTAACCGCGAAAGCGGACTTACGATAATCGTCGTAAGCTCCGAGCTCAATGAGCTTCGCAGCTTGAGCGACCGTATCGCGATAGTGTCTGACGGAAAGCTTACCGCTATGCTTAAGCCGGACGATTCGGATGCTAAATACGGTCTTGCAATGTCAGGAAGTAAGGAAAGGGGAGAGGAATAATGGAAAAGATAAAAGAAATGCTTAAGAACGTTAACCTTCCCCGTCTTATCATCCTTGCCTTCTTCATACTTATCGTTGCGCTTATGGGTGTCTATAAGCTTGACGTGTTATCCTACCTCGGAAGTGTTATCAAGTACTGGGGTATGTGGGGAATCCTTGCTCTTGCGATGATACCCTCTATCCAGTGCGGCGTCGGACCTAACTTCGGCGTAAGCCTTGGTATCGTATGCGGTATACTCAGCGGTCTGCTTGCGATAGAATTTGAAATCGCCGAAAAGGTAAACGCAGTTCTCCCCGGCTTCGGCCCGTGGGCGTCTATCATATTTGCTATTATACTCGGCGCTGTTATCGCGTGGTTTGTAGGCGTGCTTTACGGAATGCTTCTTAACCGCGTCAAGGGCGACGAAATGACGGTTACCACATACGTTGGTTATTCGGCAATATACCTTATGAGTATCGTATGGTTTACAGCTCCCTTTACAAGCGGTATCATCAAGTGGGCACTTGGCGGTAAGGGTGTTCGTAACCAGATCAACCTCAATACCTCGTTCGGCTCTGTTTTGTATAACGCCGGCGGTTTTACTCTCTTCAAGAAAGAGGGAGTTACAGCCGGTATATATATCCCGACCGGACTTATCGTTGTAGTTTTGCTTGCCTGCTTCCTTGTTTACATATATATGAGAACAAAGACGGGTAAGGCTATAACCGCTGCGGGAAGCAACCCTCAGTTTGCGCGTGCAAGCGGTATAAATGTTGATAAAATGAGAATTCGCGGAATCGCGCTTTCGACAGCACTCGGTGCTATCGGTATTATCATATACGCTCAGGGCTATGGCTTTATTCAGGCGTATACCGCGCCCCTTTCAATGGGCTTCCAGTGTGTTGCGGCGGTGCTTATAGGCGGTGCTACAACAAGAAAAGCGAAGATAAGCCACGTTATCATCGGTACCTTCCTGTTCCAGGGACTTATCATTATGACGCCTCCGCTTTCAAACGTAATGCTTCAGGGTACCGACATTTCGGATACCATGCGTCAGATAATTCAGAACGGCGTAATTCTTTACGCGCTCACCAAGGCAAAGGGAGGTGTTTCAAGTGAAGAATAAGAAGCTTTTATCAAATATCGGCTCTTTTCTCTTTGAAAACAAGGTGCTTATCCTTTTTGCGGTGCTTTGTATATTCTGTATCGGATATTCGGGAGTAAACGTATCCTATGTTTCGGGTGAGCTTTTCACCCGACTTGGCAGAAACGCCTGCCTGGTGCTGTCGCTTATCATCCCCGTTCTTGCAGGTCTTGGACTTAACTTCGGTATCGTTGTCGGTGCTATCGCATCGCAGATAGCGATATTCTGGGTAGTGCATTGGGGCTTTACAGGTATAAACGGCTTTATCCTTACCGCGCTTATCGCGACACCTCTTGCGATAATCTTCGGTATGCTTGTCGGTATCCTTTACAATAAGACCAAGGGTTCGGAAATGATAACCGGTCTTGTTCTCGGATATTTTGCAGACGGTCTTTATAAGCTTTTCGTGCTTTATATCATAGGCGGAGTTATCCCCTTTGACGACCCCAACCTCTTGCCCCGAGGCTTCGGTCTTAAGAATGCATTCGACCTTACAGGCTCGCTTAAGTATTCGCTTGACGATATAAGCCTGTTTGACGTTGTAAAGGTTGCGGCTATAATCTTTATAGTTGCACAGCTCGTTCTTATCGTATACAAGAAGATAAAGGCTCAGCAGCTTGAGCTTAAGAAGAGAATATCGGGCATGGTAATAGCACTTGTGCTCGGCGGCGTAGCATTTGCCGTAACGGGAATCGTGTCGGCACTTGAAACGGCAATCGCAAACGGTACGGGTGTGCCCGGAATATTTAATACGTTTGCACCCGTATGCTATAGGCTTAATAACCTTTACGGTCAGAACAGACTCTTGCTTTCGGATGCGATCGTACTTTTCGCGATTGTGGCGATTATTGTGTTCGCTGTTAAGCTTGTGCTTGGCGCGATAAATAAAAAGGATGTAAAGCGTCCGATCGCCGGAATTATCGCGATGATCGTGCTTTATCTGCTTTCGCTTATTCCTGCGGTAAAGGCGGTTACGGTAAGCGTTCGTCTTCCTGCCTGCACATACGCTATGATATTTGTGTTCTGTGCTATCAATAACTGGCTCCTTTCAACAAAGCTCGGTCAGGATATGAGAACGGTGGGTCAGAACCGCGCGGTAGCAACATCCGCGGGTATCAACGTAAACCGCACAAGAATAATCGCGGTATGCGTTTCCACCGTGCTTGCGGCTTGGGGACAGCTTATATTCCTTCAGAACCTTGGTACGTTCAATACCATCCAACAGCAGACAAACGTAGGTCTTTATTCGATCGCGGCACTCCTTGTAGGCGGTGCGAGCGTACAGAAGGCTAACAATAAGCAGGCGGTAATAG
>JAFQPF010000068.1 GCA_017411885.1 Clostridia bacterium | reverse complement strand
TATCTGCATAAGGCCGCACGCGCCTGCACGCGACTCGGCATCGGGGTCGAAGCCGCTTTCGGTGCAAATTACTGCGTAAAGTATTTCGGGTGAGATATGGTATTTTTCGCTCGCAAGAGTGACCTCCTCGGTATACGCAAGCGGATACTCGCGCATAAGGCGTCTTTCCTTTGCCTCTCCAAGCGCAAAAAATGCGGCCGTGAGAAGCAACGCGGCGACGGCAATACCAAGCACACGGGCATAAATTTTTCCTTTTTTCAAGCTACCCGCCTTTCAGCGCGGAAGCTCTCCGCGCCCGAGTTTTTCGATGATTTCTGCCATTTCGGCTTCAAGCTCTGCCTCGCTTTTATCGTTGTGGAACACAACAGAGCAGCTTTTTTCAAAGAAGCCGTCACTATGCTGTGACCTCACACGTGCAAGAGCCGTGTCCGTGTCTATATTATCCCTTGCTTTAATGCGTTCAATTCGCTTGTCCTTGTCGGCAACGACTCCGATTATAAAATCGCAGCTTTTATCATAGCCCGATTCAAAGAGCTGGGGTGCGTCGACTGCCGCCGCGCAGTGTCCCTCTTGCTTCTTTTCTTCGAGCCAAAGATCGACACGGGCAAGAATGTGCCTGTGGCTTATGGAGTTGAGCCGCGCGAGCTTTTCGGTATGCTCCTTTGACTCGAACACCTCTCTCGCAAGCGCTTTTCGGTCAAGAGTGCCGTCGGGGGCGAGGATGCCTTCGCCAAAGGCGTCGACAAGCTCGGCAAGGCATGCGCCTCCCTTTTCGTACACTAGGCGCGAGACCTTATCCGTGTCTATCACGGGTATCCCGTTCCTTTCGAGAATGCCCGACACTATTGACTTCCCTGCTCCCGTGGGGCCTGTGAGTCCTATTACTATCATATTATCTTAACAGGCCGTCCGGTTTCGCTCGATTCGTAGCCTGCCTCCATTACGCGCTGCACGTGGCTCGCGTCGCTGAAATTGGGGTGCGACTGTCTGTCACGTCTGTGGACCGCGTCGAGAAAATCGTACATACTTCCGAGGTGTCCGCGAAGCCATCCCGTCGGTGCCTTGATTCCGGGGAATATTCCGGCAGGTGACGCGTATCTGCTGACACATTCTATTTTGGTAAAGCCGCGCTCGCCGCCAAAGTCGCCGCCCGGCTTTGTGTTGTCGTAGAAATAAAGGTAGTTCGGCTCCATAAGGTTAAAGCGGATGCTTCCGTCGGTGCCGTAGACCTCAAGCGTGAGGTCGTCGTTTGCGCCGACTGCGATCTTGCTTGCCTCGATAGTGCCGACTGCGCCGCATTCGAGCTCGGCTATCATATAAAACGCTTCGTCGGCGTTGGTCTGCCAGAGTTTTCCGTCCATTCCCGGACGGGTCGCAAACGCGATCTGCGCTCTGCCGTTTACCTCCTTGAATCTGCCGCATATATGGTAAACCAGATCTATCGCGTGAGAGCCGAGGTCAAAAAGCACTCCGCCGCCGCAAATATCTCTGTTCTGCTTCCAGCCTGCCGATTTATTCAAATCGGTACAGCTTGAGTGGAGATAGGTGCATCTGAAGCTCAAGATCCGTCCGAGTCTGCCCTCGTCAACAAGCTTCTTTGCGGAAAGCATTGCGCTCATATATCTGTTGTTGAAAACTATCTTGCCGACCACTCCGCGCTTGTCTGCAAGCTCGGCTATCTCATACGCCTGTGCTGAGGTTACGCAAAGCGGCTTTTCGCAGTACACGTGCTTGCCTGCGTTTATTGCCTTTTTAAGCGTTTCGTAATGGCTTGTATTTGGCGTGCAGATGTCTATTATATCAATATCATCGTTGTTTATCAGCTCATCCTCGCTCGCCGCGGCTATATCAAAGCCAAAGCGCTTTGCCGCAGACTCGCGTGTTTCGGGAGTTCTCGTGTACACTCCCTTTATCTTTGCCTCAAACGGCAGGTCCTTGTAATAGAATTTTATGTTATCAACCGCCCACGAATGCGTGCGTCCCATTGACCCGAAGCCAAGCAGTCCTATATTCATAATGCCCTCCCGTTCAAGAAAAAAACTTCTGCTTATACTATTATACTTCTATTTCATTAAAATTACAATAGAATCGGTGGATTTTTCCGAAGTTTTTGAAAATATGGGTGTAGTTGATGTTAAAGTGGGAGTATGACCTGATTTTGCTTGGTAATAAAGCAATATTTGGTGTTACTTCCGTTCCGCAACGAAAGTAACCAAAGAAGCGCTAAAAGGGAGGCTCGATGCCTCCCTTTTAGAAAACCCCTCCCGCACAAGGGGACACCCCGTGTGAATCCCCGAAACTATGAGGCTTTATAAGAATTGAGATTTGTTTTTTTGTTTTTGCTTTATGAGAAGCACCGTGCCCAAGCTTGCGCTCTCAAGCTCTATTCTAACTATCCCCTTTTCTCCGCCATATCCATCACTATTGCCGAAACCACCACTATTGTAAGCGTCATCACCGCGGTTGCCGCCATCTCCCTTGCAAGCGGAAGCAGCACTACCCTTGCCCATTCTCCGCCGCCATTTGCCGCGGCGAGCACGTCAAGATACAACCACGCGGCGGCAAGCATTGATATTACGAGGAAAAAGCCTCTTTTTAATATGTAAACGGCGCGGCGGTCAAGCTCACGCTTCTCTCTCTTTTTCATCTGTTTCTCCTTTTCGTTTTCTGCTTTAATTATAACAAAAAAGCGGGGCAAAGTCACCCCGCAATAAATGGAAAAGGAACAAATAAAACGGACCGAGCCTATAAGCCGGGTTCTGTAATCGACAATCATCTATCTCTACGCCGCGTTACCGCGGCGCTCCGAATATAAATTCGTGCCACCATTGAAGCTGTGTCGGGCAAACACGGCAAAAGCCGTTCAAAGGTGTTGCTTCGGATAGGGTTTACAGCAAGCCTGTGTTACCATAGGCTTGGGTGAGCTCTTACCTCGCCTTTCCATCCTTACCGCT
>JAFQPF010000067.1 GCA_017411885.1 Clostridia bacterium | reverse complement strand
TCGCGTTGTCCAAAGCGTGAATATTATGTGAATCAAGCCTTGTTTGCATTGTCATACTCTTAATTTAGTATTTCCAGTACTCAAAGACTTCAAGCATAAAAAAGCGCGGCATATGCCGCGCTTTTTGTAAACCGTCAGTTGTTTAACGACAGTCAGTTATTTACTACCGTAACGCTGGAATCAATTGCTGTACCACTTCCTTCGGCATTGATCGCAAAGCCGCTCTTAAGATTAAGTACGAACGAAATTCCGGGAATATATTCTGCGACACCATAATGCTGTGCTCCGTCATTTACAGTAATAGCACCGCTGTTTGCATTAACCGTACAGTTGCTATAGCTTCCGATACCTACGGATGTAACCGAATCTGCGGGTGCATCAATGATGATTTTACCGCCGTTGATATTGATTACGTCACCGTTTCCGAAGCAAATAACACCTGTCTGATATCCGCTTCCCTTTACAATCACCTCAGCCCCCTCATTCAGATTCAATGTGCCTGAGTTTACGGTGATCGCTTGCGTCATACCTCCACGTGTTTCCACCTTAACGTTTTCAAGAGTTAACACGCCGCCCAACTGAGCAGAAAGGATGCCTGCACCGGAGCCTGAAGAAGAGGGCGCATCAACGATAAGGTTACCGTTTTTAACAGTAAGCTCACCCGTGCTCATAATAGCCTGTTCCATATAATCTGCAGTCAGGGTGTGTCCGCCAAGATCAAGAGTAGCTGTTACACCTGCAGGAACGGTTATTGTGCTTGAGTTGCCTGCAGCAAAGTCAATATCTCCGCCAAGCACCATCTCTCCGCCGTTTTCCAATGCATCTTCTAATTCGTCAATACTTGAAACCAATATTGCATCAGAGTCGGAATTCTTGTCGTAGTTTTCGTCAAAGCTGTCACTTTCCTTTGTGAGCTGATAAGCAACAAGCTTTACAGAGAAGCCGCCGTCAACAAGGTTCTTATTCTGATATTCATTGCCTGCAGATTCCTGCATTTTGAGAGTAATAGTCTTATTGAATACTACCGCACCGTCTGTGAGTGTGGTGGCAGCGGTATCGCCGCTTACAAGCACGCCGCCTGCGCTAAGCACGGATGCAAGTGTTCCTACCTTACCTGCTGTAGGTCTGCCGGATACTGCGCCGTCAACAACGTATACGTCGATAACGTTTGCAAGTGCGCTTACTGCACCGTTAGGTACGATAGAAAGCTGATACTTGAAGTGAAGGTTACCTCTGTTTAAGAGCTTGAGTCCTTCTGTCTGAGTGTAGCCGGGTTCCCAGAGCTGGTATGTGAACAGGGGAGCAGCACTCTGATGTGCGAGTGTTTCTTCTGTACCTGCCACACCGTTTTCATAAGGTGTACGTACAAGGTCTACCTTAAGAGAACCTGTCTTGATAATGTTGCCTGTTGATTCAACGCTGTCGGTGAACCATGCGAATGTTGTGCCCGCGAGCATAGCAACGCAAAGGAAGATCGATACAATGCTTAAGAAAAGTGCGCGTTTTGTGTTTTTCATCGTCTTTTCCTCCTGATGATTAGATAAATAATGGTACAATATTCCATTATTGTAATGATTATATCACGTTACCGCGATAAAGTCAAGATAATTTTCAAAAAATATGCCAAGGGTACAAAGCTGCACCCTTGACACTTGTTTTTATCCGAGAATATTGATTTCAATAAAGCTTGAGCTTCCTCTGTCGTGAGCCTTAAGCACAGCGATAACGCGGTTAACCTGCTCTACTCTTTCGCCCGCGGTAAGTGTTACCTCAACGCTTCCCATCGGGCTCATAACGAAGTTCGGTCCTGTCCACTGTTCAAGATACAGATTATGTCTGTAGTCCGCAGTAAAGCCTTCGGGCAACAAAAGCTCGACCGACACGTTTTTCGGCGAAGTGAGAGTCTTGTTATGAAGCGTGATCTTGAATTTCAAGCTCTCGCCCGGCTTGATATACGGCTCGCTTTCAAATTCAACCCACGCCTTGCCCCAGAGCAGATCTACGTCACCAAGAGTATATCTGCCTCTTGAAAGCGTGATTCCAAGCTCGCGCTTGACCTCGGAGGAGGCGCGCTCGCTTTCGCTTATTTCATTTTCACAGTCGCCGATAGTACACCATATTCCATTCGCCTTAAGCGTGGGGATTATCATATCTATCGCGCGCTCGGCAAGATCGTTACAGGTATCCGGGTAGAAATGGCTGTTACCGTTTATGCTCACCGTAACTATCTTGTCGCCGATATATTCCGCCCAATCGCCGGGGATGCCTGCGCGGCCGTAGTACAAGCCCAGAAACGCGCCTACGGTAGCCGCGGTACAGTCGGTATCGTCGCCGCAGTTGATCGCATATATCATAGATTTTTTGAAGTCACCTTCACCGTAAACAAGTCCGAGTACAGCAAAAGCAATATTGGCAGGTGCCTGGAAATAGCCCAGATCCTTGCTCTGCTCAACAATAAGTCCGCGCACGGTTCTGTAGTCGGTGCCCTTGTCGTATTCATCCATAACAAGCCTTACCGCCCTTGTTACACGGCAGTCCGCAGGAATATATTCAAGCGCATCGCAGATAAGCTCGCGTATGCTTTTACTTTCGTTTACTATCGCCATGCTTTCAAGCGAAGCGGTGAAAAGCTCGGCATAAGTACCCTCGCCATAGCCGTGGTCACAGCAGGCATCCATAAAGGCGTACTTCATTGCGACGTAAGGAAGACCGGGCGCAAGGCAAGCCCATATTTCGGAGCGTATCCACGCGCCGTTTGAATGCTTCCACGCTTCATTGTGAAGCTCACCCGAAAGAGGCGGTGCTATACCTAAAAGCGCATTTGCCTTTCCGATACCGTATTCGTTCCAATGAGGTGTGATATAGGTTTGCCAATATTCGGAAAGAACACGCTCGCTCATCTTCCACGGGCCCTCGCACTCCATAGCGTAAAGCCATACAAGCTGAAGATCGAGGTCATCGTTTGCAAGCACCTCTCCGGGCTTTGTGACAAAGCCTTTTATATCGCGCATCTCCTGTGAGCCCTCATAAGGCGTGCCCATAGTTCCGCCGATATTCTTACCGATAAATACGGCAAGAATTTTATCATTTAAGAATTCTCTTTTAAGTTTCATAATAGCTTCCTTTCGTTTTATGTAAGAAAAGACTCGGAGGTCACCCTCCGAGTCTATGATAGCATTTATGTACCCGCGTATCAATACTTGATGCTTACTTTTTTGTCAAAAGTGTTTTATTTTTACTTTTTCTGTATTTTCCCGGTGTCATTCCCATACTCGCCGAAAACTCTCTGAAAAACGCGCTCTTGTCCGAAAAACCGCAGGCAAGCGCGATCTCCTCTATGCTTCCATTGTTATCGGATTCAAGCATCCGGCATACGTTTTCAAGCCTTGTTGCGCGGATATAATCGCTCACGCTCATTCCGACCTGCCTTTTGAAAACACGGCTGAAATACGAGCTGTTGTAATGGCACAAGCCCGCAAGCTCATCAAGCGTGATTTTTCCCGAGCTGTGAGCCTTTATATATTCAAAAACCTCTTCGCTTATATGAGGCTTGCTCCTTACCTCGGGCTTTATGATCGATAACTCACGGAAAACAAGTATCAGAAATGCGGTCATATACGCACGCATCATCTCATGCGAGCCCACACGCTTACCGGCTGAATCGTACTCTTCTCCAAGCGCTTTAAGTATTGAGCGCGCGTCCCTGAGCGCGCGTCCCTTGAGAGTGCAGACGCACGCATCATTATCAAGCCTTGCCTTAAAGCTTTCAAAGCTTGACCTGTCAAGCAAGCGGAACGCATCGCGGCATCCCTCAAGTCCGCCGTCCAGAAACTCGGGCACGAGCAGGATATTATACATCACCGCATCACTGCCCGGCTCATACGAGTGGGTGTGACCGTAATTTATTAGCAAAACATCCCCGCTTTTGGTATCCACAGGCTTTTTGTCGATATAGTGCCTGCGCGTACCGCGCACGGTATATACGAGCTCAATAAAATCGTGGGTGTGCTCGCCCTCTACACACTCGTTTTCAAGCCTTTGAAGACAGAATCCGAGTCCGTTCTTGAAATAGCTTTCGCCCTTATATTCCCACATAGCCTTAATACTTGGGATCAAACGCGCGCATAGCGTTGATTATTGCGATAAGCGCAACACCGACGTCTGCAAATATTGCAAGTGTCATATTTACGACGCCGAAAAGCGTAAGCACAAGCACCAAAAGCTTTACTCCAAGCGATATCGCGATATTCTGCTTAACTATGTTCACCGTGTATTTTGAAATGCTTATCGCATCCGCGATCTTATCAAGTCTTCCGTCCATAATAACGGCATCCGCCGCCTCAAGTGCCGCATCCGAGCCGATATCGCCCATAGCGATTCCGACGTCCGCCTCCATAAGCGTCATAGCGTCGTTTATACCGTCACCGGCAAAGATCACGCTCGCTCCGCCCAACCTTAGCTTTTTAAGTAATTCAAGCTTATCCTGCGGCTTAAGCTCCGCGTTAAAATCGTCAAGCGCAAGCTCGCTTGCTACTCTTTCGGCTATCGCGTGCTTATCTCCGCTGAACATTCCGACACGTCTTATACCTGCTGCTCTCACGGCACGTATAGCAGAGCCTGCGCCGTGCTTTACACGGTCACAAAGCGAAATATAGCCGACGTAGCGTGTATCCAGAGCAAAGAATATTCTCTTTTCGCTACCGTCACCCTCATCCGGTATTACTGCACCGATCGAGCGCAAGAATTCCGCTTCTCCGGCAAAGAACATATGTCCGCCAAGAAGTGCCGCGGCACCTCTGCCGGGGAATTCGGTATAACGCTCACACTCGCGCTTTTCTATTCCCTCTCCGTATGCATATTCGCATATGGTTTTCGCTATGGGATGATTTGATCCGCATTCGCTTACAGCCGCGACTGTGAGCAACGCCTGCGCATCGGCGTTATTTTCGGGATGGACCGCGCTTATATAAAGCTTGCCGGTCGTAAGCGTGCCGGTCTTATCAAGCATAAGCGTGTTGCATTTTGAAAGCATATCTATAACGCTTCCGCCCTTTAAGAGTATACCGCGCACAGACGAGCCGCCGATACCGCTGAAATAGGTAAGCGGCACGGATATAACAAACGCGCAGGGGCAGGATATTACAAGGATCGAAAGCGCCCTGTATACCCAGGTTCTGAGATCGAGCGTGATAATGCTCGGAACTATAGCGATTATGAGCGTAAGCGCAAATATCGCAGGGGTGTAATACCTTGCAAATTTTGTAATAAGTCTTTCGTTTTCCGACTTGTTTTCAGCCTGATCCTCAATTATTCTGAGTATTCTCGTAACCGTTGAATCTGCGTCATCAGAGGTAGCGCGCACGCGCACGATATGCGAAAGATTTATATATCCGCTTATTACCGCGCCGCCCTCTTTTACTGTAAGCGGCAGGCTCTCGCCTGTAATTGCAGAGGCGTCCGCTTCAAGCACACCGTCAACTATAACTCCATCCACCGGTATTCTTTCGCCCGGTCTTACTATACAGATATCCCCGCTCTTAAGCTCGCTTGTGTCAACGTCGACCACCTCTGTGCCGACAAGCTTATGCGCACGCTCGGGGCGAAGCTCAAGCATTGCCTTGATAGACCTGCGTGAGCGGCCTACCGCGATAGACTGGAAAAGCTCGCCGAGCTGATAAAGTATCATTACCGCACAGCCCTCGGTAAATTCACCGAGAATAAACGCGCCGATCGAGGCTACGCTCATAAGCGTGTTTTCCTCAAACACGTCGCCGTGCCTGATACGCTTTACAGCTGCAAGTATTACGTCATACGCGCATATTGCGTATGCGATAAGACATACTATAAGCTTTGCCACCCATACTCTGGATAAAAACATAGCTATAATAAGCAACAGGGTTGATGCCGCGATCTTATACAAGGTCAGCTTCTGCTTTGAGGTAAGCTTGTTGTTAAAAAGCAAGGATACGGCATGCTCGTAAATTCTTTTTATTCTCTCCATTTGGCTCTCCTTTACTCAACCGTACAATCGGGCTCGATCTTAGCGGCAAGTGCCTTTATTTTCTCAAGAAGAGCTTCCCTTTCAAGCTCTGTTTCCACGATGATCTTTTCGGCAATAAAATTCACGCTTGCCTTTGCCACGCTCTCAAGCTCCGCGATCGCCTTTTCAAGCTTAGCGGCACAGTTTGCACAGCACATATCCTCAATTTTGTATACGATTCTCATAATCAATATCTCCCCTTGTGTTATTTTTCTTCTCTTATATGGTCAAGCCCCATATTTATTATCGTTCTGACGTGATCGTCTGCAAGATTGTACGCAACAGCCCTGCCCTCTTTGCGCGAGCTTACAAGATCTGCGTACTTGAGCATCTTGAGCTGATGCGACACGGCAGACTGACTCATATTCGTTGCCGCGGCGATATCGCCTACGTATTTTTCACCGCCGGATAAAAATATCATTATCCGGACGCGCGTTTCATCGGCAAACGCCTTATACAAAAGCGCGAGCTTGCCCGATTCCTCAGCGGATATTATTTCGTTCATCAAAGCCTCCTGTGTTATTTGAATATATGAACAAGTATTCATATATATTATAGCCGTATACATCCCTTTTGTCAATAGCTTTATGAAAAATAAATAAATACCGAAAAAATGGAATTTTACTCTTTACAAAAGCCTTAAAACGTGATATGCTTAAGCTACTAAACACAACGGGAGAAAGCTATGACTCTGAAGGATTTTTTACACACATATTCATCAAACACTCTTGCCGCAAGCGGCAATCAGACGCTTTTTTATTCTGATGAGCAAAAATATACGGGACGTATTTTTTACAAGATCCGCACCGGCGGCAGGTACAACTATGCGTTTATCTATTCCGACGTTATTGACAGCACCTTCGACGACGGCTCAGTAAGCCGCGCAGGTACACTCTGCGGCGGCTATACCATTCATTCCCTACGCGCAGGCGTGTGCAGGCGCGCTGATTTTGAAGGCTTTAACAAGGCTGAAATGCTTATTGAAATGAGCGATACTCCGAAGAAAAACGCGCTTTGCGTTTCGGGATTTACCGATATTACCTTTGATGGGCACACTTCAAAAGTGATAGATGCAGGCGCATATGCTCTCACCGATCCCATAAGCCTTTCTTTTGAAAGCGGAGACTTCCTCTGCCTTGAAATAACCTATTCGGGCAAACAGCTTCCTTACCACAACGAAACTATCATATCGGCATACCTTAAAAACGGTGACGCGTGGCAGGAGGGCAAGACTATGCCATTCCCTGCGATCATCGGCTGTGACAGACCTGTTGCCAAAAGGATAGCGTATATCGGCGACTCTATAACGCAGGGCAGCGGTACACCCCGCGACTCATATACTCATTGGTGTGCGGTAGTATCAGAAAAGCTTGATGAAAGCATCGCCGCGTGGAATATGGGCTACGGCTTTGCACGAGCCTTGGATGCCGCAAGCGACGGAAGCTGGCTTTACAAGGCTAAGCAAAACGACGCGGTATGCGTATGCTTCGGTGTCAACGATATCTTTCGCGAAAGAACCGCGGCTGAAATAAAGCTTGACTTGAAAATAATCGTCGGAAGACTTCTTGATAACGGAATAAAGGTGCTCGTTCAGACACCGCCTCCCTTTAATTACCTCGGCAAGTATAAGGATGAGTGGGAAAAGGTGTGCGATTTTATTTTAGGCGAGCTTCCGGATATGGGCTGCGAGGTGTTCGACAATCGGCATATACTCGGCAAAATAGACAGCATAAATATGGCAGAATACGGCGACCATCCGAACAGCCGGGGATGTAAGCTGTGGGGCGAGGCACTCTATCCTGCGGTAAACGAGCTGCTTGAGACGGTGTGACAACAAGTGCATATTATAACAAAAAGCGGTGTGCCGCGCGGCACACCGTTTTTGTTGCATATTATTCTGCTTTAGCGCTTTCAGTATCGACAGATACAGGCTCTATTTCACCAAATTTCTCATTAAATTCATCTACCGTGTATCGAGTAAACCTTATCACAGGAAGCTCGCCGCCAAAGATATTTTCATAATCTTCGGTGACTTCAAGGTCGAAATACCCCTCTTGATAATCTGCAAGACCGGCAAATATGGTGTTTCCTTCTGAATGAATACAATTATCCACAATAGCTCCTTCTATTAAAAATTGTATTCGCAAGCCCGAATCATCTACAATAAAAAAATCATAAACTTCACCATTATGATATATCTCACCAACAAGATGCTTCGTAGTTTCACTATACTGAAAATATACAAACGGTTCTTCACAAGCCCATATTTCTTCTACAACATACTGCGGTCGCAATTCCGGTCTAGCAATGCAGCTACTTAAACCAAACACACACATTAGTATCAGTATAAAACTTATGATTTTTCGTCGCATATAAAAGCACCTCGTTTTAAAATTAATTTGATATTCCTATAATCATAATCGGTTGATTGTTACTATTTTCGAAATATTCATTAATAGATTTTGCTTTATCGCTTTCTGTGGATTTATTATTCCTTTCGCATAAAGCAAATATATAGAATTCATATCCTTGTAGTGATGTAAACACAACGATACTCAATTAGATTGCTCTGTAATTTTTACGAAAGCAAGACAACCGTCTTTTGCCACAGTAAGATACCCCTCACTATAACCGATGTTCATATTCTCTGCCCAATCACAGGTGAGCGTTGGCGGTATTATTTCGTTTCCATCAAAATCAATCAGTCCAAGTTTTCCGTCTTCTATCACCGCATAGTATTTGTCGTCACAAATTTCAAGATCATGATATTTCTTGGGTAGAACACGATCACCATTCAAGTCTAACACCGACCACATACCGTCACCTTGAGTTTTTATGTATACACGATCCCCAACTATCATGCTTATACGCGATGACTCTGGGAATTCTATTATTTTACCATTTCGGTTGGCATATCCATCTGTGAGATTTCCGTTCTTGAAATAGTACACAAACACATAATCACCTGACTCAGGATAGTTACGGTACGAATCAAATATTGGCTCGGTAACTTTTATACCATTTTCATCAAGTAATCCATAATTACCGTTTTCTTCATAAAACCAATCACTAGTAGAAGCAACATTTTTATTGCCGAGGTCCGATTCTGCTAAACCCATATCATTTCCGTTCGTATCTATATAGTGCCACGAATCGTCTTGAAGCCTTACTTTCGCAAAACCGTCAGAAGAAAATCCGTATGAAAAATCGTAAAACTCGTTATTTAGTATATTGCCTTCCGGGTCTACAAAAGCAAATCCGTATTTCTCATCATGTGATAACACCGCACAAGTATATCCTGAGTTCACCTCACCTAAATGACTGCCATCAACTTTGTAATTTGTTATGGTGTAATATTCCATAGTTATGTTCTTACCGTTATAAGTGCCTGACACAGAACGTGGCTCTGGGATAAAGATTTCTTCTGTTTCGCAGTCATCAGCCGCCGTGTTATCGTCTTCCAAATCCCCAACCAAATTTTCGCTTTCTTCAATAATATTTATATTCTCGGTTTCGATAACGCTTGTGTCTACGTTATTCAAACTATTACATGAAACAAGCACAAAAAGCAGGTTTAATAAAATCATCAATACAAACATTCGTTTCATAACTATAATCCTTTCCTTACTATTGTGTTGCACATATATGTTTATTATATCTATTCATCAATTATTTGTCAAGTGCGGCTGTTTTGGCTTTATCTTGACAAAAATGAAACAAGGGCTTGCGATCGCAAGCCCTTGTGTTTGTTACAGTATTATACAGATAAGTCCGCCACTTCCCTCGTTTACTATTCTGCCTAAGGTTTCACACAGCTTTTCGCGCGCGTCGTCCGGCATATTTTCAAGCTTTGCATTGAGTCCGTCATTTACAAGCTCGTAGAGCGTGCGCCCGAACATATTCGATTGCCATATACTGTCCGGCTCCTCCTTGACA
Organism: Clostridia bacterium; assembly: GCA_017411885.1. The sequence continues at coordinate 1,535 of JAFQPF010000067.1, read as the reverse complement.
CGCTCAAGCAGATACTTGACAAGATCCTCCGACTGCTGTTCTGTCCCCACGACCGGTGAGATCTCGGTCTCGATACCCGCCTTTATCATATGTATGCTCGGCGCGCTTGCACGAAGCTTTACTCCATATCCGCCCGCCTGCTTTACTATTTCGGGCTCTTCAAGCTTTAAGTCGCACACGTCGGGCATCACGATACCGTAGCCCTTTTCTTCGACCATATCAAGCGCATCCGATATACGGTCATACTTTTTCTTTATTTCTGCAAGGCTTGCAAGCGTTCGTATAAGCTCCTGCTCATTTGATATTTCAAGCCCGGTAAGCTCACTTATCGTCTGATAATAAAGACCGTTATTCAGTACCACCTCAAGCGTTGCTACACCGCTTCCCAGATCCACTCCGGTCCTTTTGATCTCAGACACGTATTTACAGTCGCATTCGTTGTCAAAGGCAGAAGCAAGCTCACTTACCCTGCAAAGCTCCTTTGCTCTTGAATACACGTAATCTCGCACCGTTTTCCTTATATCGTGCTCGCTGTCAAGCGCGTTTGTCCATGCGGGAAGCTTGACCTGTATCTCCTTTATCGGAAACTGCGACAGAGTCAGCGAAAGTATCGCACGGATATCCTCTGCGTCAAGCTCGGTACAGTTTACGAGTGCTACCGGCGCGAGATACTCTTTTTCAAGCCCGGCGGCAAGCGCTATACTCTCCTCACTTTCGGGATGCGCAGAATTGAGAACTATCACGAACGGAAGCCCTGCCGATTTAAGCTCGGAGACTATCCTCTTTTCAGGCTCCGTATAGCTTTCACGATCAAGTTCTGTAATGCTTCCATCAGTCGTAACGAGCATACATATGCTTGAATGCTCGCGTATGACCTTGCTTGTGCCAAGCTCCGCCGCCTTACAGAAGCTCATAGGCTCATCCGACCAGGGAGTATTGACCATACGCTCGACTCCGTCCTCTTCAAGTCCGCCCGCGCCCTCCACGATATAGCCAACGCAATCGACCATACGCAGATTCATCTGCACTCCGTTATCTATGCTGATCCTTACAGGCTCGTCGGGAACAAACTTCGGCTCGGTCGTCATAACAGTCTTGCCTGCCGCGCTTTGCGGCATTTCGTCAAGCGCACGTCTCTGTGCATTAACGTCCTCGATATTCGGCAGCACCAGCGACTCCATAAACCTTTTTATAAACGTACTTTTGCCTGTGCGCACGGGTCCGACCACGCCTACGTATATATTCCCACCGCACCTCTTAGCTATGTCCTTGTATATTTCTGACATCGCTTCTTCCTCCTGCTTGTATTTTTTCACTTCTACAATATGCAGGCAGGGCTTTTTTTATGTCAAAAACATAGCCGCCCACAAGCGTGAGCGGCTGTTTGCTTATTATTTATCGTCCTTTTTGCTCTGAAGCTTTCTGCCAATAAAGTTAAGAACGTATATTGAAATTACGAGTATTGCGGTAACTATGAATATGCCAAGCATACCCTTTCCCATAATACCGAGCGAAGTAATAAAGTTTGCTATATC
>JAFQPF010000066.1 GCA_017411885.1 Clostridia bacterium | reverse complement strand
TACCGTGACCTTCGCGGGGGATGTACAGAAGGGGATCAAAGGCGAGAATAACACCCTCAGCGTAATATCCAACGAGGATCCGAACAAGATTACTGCGGCGGTAAAGCATTCGTTCTCATTAACAGTGAAAAATTCACCCTCGTCCGCTCGTGTAAACGTCGATATTGATTTTCCATCGGATTGGGAAAGAAATGGCACCGGTACGGTTTTGAGCAGAAACGGAGTCAAATTCTTTGAACTTTCTTCGGCTATTGCTCCGTATGCTATGGGAATAGACGAAGATAGATTTAAAACGTCTGCCCAGAGCGAAGTGACCGTTATAGAGGAAAGATACGGTACCGACGGAGATCCGTATGAGTACTACATTTATCATTCACGTCCCCCTGCCGATAAATACGGACCGGATACAACCTACGACGTGCACAGTTACGTTGTTCTCAGCAACGGTTATTACGTTACTCTGGGATTTCTTGGAGATGCGGATATCCCGCAGGACGTTATCGACCGCGTGCTGCGCTCCGTATATGTTTTTGCGGATGCAAACGCAAACAATGACGGCGAAATACTCGGTGAGCTGTTCGGAGATATTCGCTATATGGCGATAAAATACGGAACTCTGATGCTTGACGTTGTAACTCTTGATGAAGCGACCGTGGAGCATATCAAGTCTTTTGTAGACACATATTCCGAAGGGACTGTTACCGGAATAGCATTTACCAATAAGAATTTGAGTATTACCTGTTCGCCTACCCGCATTTCGGAGAGGGTATTGAACTTTACGGTACCTGAAAATTGCATTGATTACGTTACCGTAGACGGTGTTATCTATTCAAAAGACAGCAAGGTGCTCATTGCAATGCCTCCCGCACGTGCGGGTACGTACTCTCTTCCCAATTCCGTTGAGAAGATGGATGATTATGCTCTGTACGGTAGCAAGCTGGATTCGCTGACCATCCCGGCTCTTCTTAATGACCGCGGCGCTCTTATCGGAGCTGATAACGTGAAGATCTACCAAAAGTGATCAACGGTAGAGAGATAAACAAACGAGCCTTCCCTTGGCGGGAAGGCTCTTTTTTTGCATATTGAGTTGAAATTACTTGGTAAGTCTTGCCTCAAGAGCTGCAAGCTCTTCCTTGAGCTCTGCGGGAACTCTCTCGCCAACGAGGTCGTAGAATTCCTTGATGCCCTTAACGTCCTCAAGCCATGCCTCGGTATCAACGGAGAGAAGCTCGCGAACGGTGTCAACGGTGATGTCGAGACCCTCGATATCGATGTCCTCGGGGTTGGGAACGTAACCGATAGGAGTTTCAACAGCGTCGATCTTGCCCTCGCAACGTGCAAGGATCCAGAGAAGAACGCGCATATTGTCGCCGAATCCGGGCCAAATGAAGTTGCCGTCCTTGTCGGTACGGAACCAGTTAACGTTGAAGATCTTGGGAGGATTGGGGATACGCTTGCCCATATTGAGCCAGTGTGCGAAGTAATCGCCCATATTGTAACCAACGAAGGGACGCATAGCCATGGGGTCGCGGCGTACAACACCTACAGCGCCGGTAGCGGCTGCGGTGGTCTCGGAAGCCATGATGGATCCAACGAAGGTACCGTTCTGCCAAGAGGTGGACTGGTATACCAGGGGAGCGGTACGTGCACGGCGTCCGCCGAATACGATTGCAGATACGGGAACGCCTGCGGTGGAGTCGAATTCGGAGGAGATGCAGGGGCAGTTCTTTGCAAGAGCGGTGAAGCGGGAGTTGGGATGTGCGCCCTTTTCGCCTGCTTCGCAGTCCCAGGGCTCGCCCTTCCAGTTAACTGCGTTGTGAGGAGGATTCTTGTCAAGACCTTCCCACCAAACGGTGTTGTTGTCGAGGTTGTGAACAACGTTGGTGAAGATGGTGTCGCGCATGGTGGTTGCAAGAGCGTTGGGGTTGGACTTATTGTTTGTACCGGGAGCAACGCCGAAGAAGCCGTTTTCGGGGTTAACCGCCCAAAGTCTTCCGTCCTCTCCTACACGCAACCATGCGATATCGTCGCCTACGCACCATACCTTATAACCCTGCTTTGCGTATATTTCCGGCGGGATAAGCATTGCGAGATTTGTCTTACCGCAGGCAGACGGGAACGCTGCTGTGATATAGTTGATCTCACCGTTCGGGCTTTCGATACCGAGGATAAGCATATGCTCTGCCATCCAGCCTTCGTTACGTCCGAGGAAGGATGCGATTCTGAGCGCGAAGCACTTCTTACCGAGAAGAACGTTTCCGCCGTAGCCGGAGTTAACCGACCAGATGGTATTGTCTTCGGGGAAGTGAACGATATATCTGTTTTCTTCATCAAGCTGAGCCTTTGCGTGAAGTCCCTTGATAAAGTCATCGCCCTCGCCGAGAGCTTCGATTACGTTTGCGCCTACTCTTGTCATGATTACCATGTTGAGTACAACGTAGATCGAGTCTGTAAGCTCGATACCGTACTTAGCGAAGGGAGAGCCGACAACGCTCATCGAATAAGGGATCGCGTACATTGTTCTGCCCTTCATAGAGCCTGTGAAGAGCTTTGTAAGCTTTGCGTACATTTCTGTGGGATCCATCCAGTTATTGATAGTTCCCGCGTCCTCTTTTGTCTTGGTGCAGATATAGGTTCTGCCCTCAACACGTGCAACGTCGTTTACTGCTGTTCTGTGGAGATAGCAGTTAGGAAGAAGGTTTTCGTTGAGCTTGATCATCTCACCGGTACCTACTGCCTCGCGGCGAAGCGCATCGATCTGTTCTTCGCTACCGTCGATCCAGACGATACGGTCGGGCTGTGTCATTGCAGCCATTTCATCGACCCACTTAAGAATGTGCTTGTTAGGTGTCATTGTTAGTTCTCCTGTTTATATTTGTGTTATTTAATTAACTTTAATACGGGTATTCACATCCCTACCCACTTTACATTATATCACCGTTTTTTTGCTTTTGCAAGCGGATTTTTCTATTTTCTCCCGTTTTTACACTTTATTCATCAATATAGTTAAAATTTATATATATTATATACAACTTGTATACAACGCTGCTTTGTGCAAGTGCGTTTTCAAAGCAAAAAATAATCCTCGCGTGAAATTTCACAGCGGGGATTATTTAGCTTCGCATATTTTTTTAAGCTCATCATAGGTGGTAAGCATATTAAGTGCTTCAAGAAGTGCATTCGCGCTCATATTTTTAGGCAGGCCAAGTGCTGTGCACACTTCAGCTCTGTTTTCTGCCGCATTTTCACTTCCGGACAGCCTAAGCGAATACATATCTGTTTTGGTGATTTTCCGTGTAGTGACAGGACTATTAACATCACAGTCGGCAAATCTTGAAAGCAGATCTCTCAGAATATCGGCGTCAACTCCCTCAACACCGACAAAGCCTTCCTTTGAGGGCTTATCCTTACGCCTTTCCTTGCCCTCTATCTGGGGTGTATAGACGTTTATTATTCTGTCGGTCGGAAGCATTCCCTTTATACAGTTGCGTATAAGCATGCCAGCACTGTCGCTGTCTGCAAGAACTATTACAGGCGACTTTTCAGAAAGGCGTTTTAACAGCGCGCGCTTTTCTTCGCTTTCAAATATCCTGAAGCCCTCACTCGTTATAACAAGCGCATCGACAATACTGTCAAGCTTTATTTTGTCGTATTTACCCTCTACGAGGATCGGATAGCTTATCTTTAATTTTTCCATATTCTACCTTAAGCTTACAAGCTCGCACACGAGTCTTTCAAGTAAAGTAAAGCTGTCCACAGACGAGCTTTTGAGCGAAACATCCGCGTTTCTCGCAGATTCTGCGATGGCAAAAAGGCTTGACGTTTCAACGTTTTTAAGCTGTTCCATATATAGCTTTACCTTATACTCATGCATTGTATATTCTTGCGCGATCTCTGACTTTGTCATTCCCTTATCCATACATCCGCGAACACGAATAAGATCCGCTATAACACGCGAAACGGTCGAGAGTATCACGACCGGCTCCTCGCCCCTGTATTTCATATCCGAGAGGATATACAACGCGGCTTTTGCGTCACGGCGCATAAGCGCGTTTGCAAAGTCAAACGGGGATATTTCCTTATTGGGTGCGGTGATATTATTTACGTCATCCGGCTCTATCGCTTCCCTGCCTTGTGAAAGGACGTAGGATATAAGCTTTTCAAGCTCGTTTTTGAGCATAAGCATATTATGCCCCACTCTTTCAATGAGCTTCATAGCAAGCGCAGGAGTGAGCGTGACCTTGCTCTTGGCGGCAATTCGTATCAGCCACGAGCAAAGCCTTGAATCACTTTCAAGCGGGAATTTTACCGCCTTTGCCACCTTGGAAAGCTCCTTGATTATATTCTGGTGAGGCTTTGAATCCTCCGGAAGCTCACCCTCTGTGGAAAATATAACGACAACTGTATCCTCTTCAAGCTTTTCTTTGAGTAGTTTACAGGTAGCCGTAAAATCGGTCGGCTTAAGCGCCTTGAAATCGACCTCATATAGCTCGATCAGACGCTCTGCGCCCTTGTTGTCATCCACATCCTCAGGCATAGACATAAAATCGTACATTACCGCCGATCCGAGCGCTTCCTCGAGCGCACCGGGGGTAAATTCATCGCTTGTCAGTCTTATAAAATTAAAGCTTTCACGGTCACCGACGATCTTCTTTTCAAGCTCGTGAAGATAATATTGCTTCATATAATCCTCAGCGCCGTAAAAGAAGTATGCCCCGGATGGTCCGTTCTTTATTTCTTCTTTAATGAAATCAACGCCAAACGCGCCTTTCTTTTCTGCCACTTTATTCACCCAAATTTTATCATATAAGTTCTACTTCAAGAAGCATTTTTACACTTGATACGGTAGATCCGGCGTTTTCAAGAGTGTACCCGAGCCGTATCTGTCCGCCCGATTCAAGCGTAAGCGTATTTTCAAGCTCATAGGTACGCACTGTCAGGTCCATAGACATTCCGCTTACTGTATAAAGCGACAGGTATCTCTTTCTTTCTTCAAAAACCATTACGGTGCGGCACACGCCGTTGCGCTCCATAGTAACAATACCCGGCTCGCCGTCCTCATACGAGATCACGGTAAGCTCGTTTGCAAGGTCTGTTGAATCGGCTTCGGCATATCTGAGTGTAATACGGTTATTCTTTTTATAAAGATAGCCCTCGCTTACTATCCGTGTTCCCGAAACAGGCTTTTGCTCATTATTCTTTTCTGCTTCCTCAAGCTCTTCGATATCAAGCTCGATATCATATTCACCCTCGGGCAATTCTTCATCGTACGGCTCGTTGTATTCCTCCGGTGCAGGTCTTTTGAAATCAAACGTGTCGTAATTTCTGAAGGACATTTTTACAAGTACCTTCTTACTGTCTGTTATCATACGGCAATTTCCTTCGATAGTAATATATTTTAGTATACCACGCGCTTAAGCTTTTGTCAATCAGAATCCTCTTGAGCAAGCGAAAAAGTAAGCTTTCCAAGCGCGGTGTCTACGTTTTCAAGGCAGACCTTAAGCTTCATTCCAACCGTGAATTTGCGCCCGTACTCATCTTCAAGGGACATATGCGATTCATCAAAATTCATTATTCTGCCAAGTTCGCTTGCAGGTACAAGTCCCTCGCAGGTGTTTTCAAGCATTACGAAAAAGCCAAAGGAAGTGACAGAAATTATTGTTGAATCAAACGTATCGCCCTCATACTTTTTCATATAAAACGCCTTGTAGATGTCGTCTATGGCACGCTCTGCTCCGAGAGCGCGCAGCTCTCCCTCATTTGCCGCCTCACAGGC
>JAFQPF010000065.1 GCA_017411885.1 Clostridia bacterium | reverse complement strand
ATACCGGTATAAAACTTTTAGATGATTTTTTATGTATTAACTTTACACAAATCCGAAGATAAGTTCACTATGAACTAATCTTTTCTAAAACGTACTGCTTGCAGAAGAACAATGTGTTTAGGAGGCGTTATTTTTGGCAGACTACTTGACTAATAACTATGAAACAAAGGTTGTTGCTATGGACTTGGATGGAACACTTACCCAACACAAACAACCATTAGACCAAGCGCACAAAGAAGCTTTGGAGCAATTATCTCGCAAATATAAGCTCTTAATGGTTGGCGCAGGACAGGTTATGAGAATTTTTAATCAGTTGGAACAGTTCCCTATTGATATAATCGGAAACTACGGATTACAATACGGTACATACAATGCGCAAACAAAAAGCATTGATATAATACGTGATTTGAATTTCAAAACCAATAAGGATTCCATTGAAAAAAGAGTTACAGCCTTAAGAGAGAAATTCGGTTACACAGATTATACCGGTGACAATGTTGAATTTCATCCTTCCGGGTGCGTAACATTCCCTCTTTTAGGCACAAAAGCAAAATCAGAGGACAAGCTTGCATTTGACCCTGACAGAGCAAAAAGAAGAAAAATTTATGATGATGTTGTCTCCACTTTTTCAGAATATACTGTTTTTGTAGGCGGTTCATCCTCATTCGATATGGCTCCAATGCCATATAACAAATATTATGCGCTTGATACATATTGTCAAGAAAATAATTTAAAGCACGAAAATGTTGTTTATATAGGCGATGACTACGGTTTGGGCGGAAATGATGAATCGGTCTATAAATCTGATTTCCCCTATATTAAAATAGATGATTACAGAGATTTCTGTAAAATTATCAGACCGCTTTTGTAAATAAACTGACAGAAATCATAAAAAGCACACCCATGGGTGTGCTTTTTATTTTAATTATTCGCGTCGGGGTATATCTGCTCGCCGGTCATTACCTTTTGTGCATCGTCCAAAATCTTCACCATACGGTCGCGCAAGATATAAAAATCTCCCTTTCCGTTTACAGTATAATAGCTTCTTCTCGTTTCATACGGATAGAACTTATACTCCTTAACGCTGCCATCTGTAAGCGTTATATTCATACTAAGATATTCTCCGCCTTCTACAAGGGAGGCAAGCTCTTCTTCTGTCTGATTTACGTAATCCTGTAGGCTTGTCATAAGTATGGTCTGATAGAATTTCTTGAAGTTGTCGATATTTTCAACATCCCTGCCGCGGTATTCCTCGCGTACCGCTTTAAGTCCGTTTTCATCGCTTTCAAGTGTGAATTTGTACTTGGTCTCACCGCTTACAAGCTCTATCGAATCAACAGCCGAAATATTCATCTGGAAAAGCGGACGCTCGATCCAGTCTATTAGTCCCCAATCAAGCCAATCAGCCTTTGCCCCCTCAACCTCGGTTATAAGGTCGAATATCGGTGAGTAGGCATAATAGTTTCCGGCTTTATTCTTTTCGCTGAATATGATGTTGGTCGGGATGCCCATATACTCGAAATAGAGGTCGTACTTGGGCTTGTCAAGACCGTATTCGGTCAGATCCTCAAGCGTTGGCTTATAAACGAGAGTAGATAATCCCGAATAATCCTGGAACAGCGCAAAGACATCAAGATAGTTTATATCGTTAGGCACGTACTGTTCGGGATAAAGGAATCTGTGCACCGCAAGCGAGCCGTCCGGCTTCTTTTCCGCGTTTTCGATGTATTCAAGCGCGATAACCAGCTCTCCGTCACGCTTAAGCGCGAAGTTTGTTATTGTATGATACGTTCCTGCATTTACGGGAAATGCAAGAGTCGGCATTATCATATTTTCAAGCGGCATAAGAAGCGTTTCGGCAATGGTATGGTCAAGCACGTACACAGCACTTCTGCCGTCGTATCTTACGTAGTAGCCTGCGTTTGAGGGGATTATATTACCGATATAAAGCTTATGCGAATTGCCCTTTCTGTCTGTAATAATATAATAAGCCGGATCGTCAAGCTCGGAAAGTCCGTATTCGCCGAAGTTATCGGTATGGTTCACTATTCGCTCTATTGCAAGCGTATATCCTGCGGCTGAAAGCAACTGTGCAAGCTTTTGTCTGTCATAGGTCGCGGATTTGTTGTCCTTTACGTAAAATTCATCGTCAGTTTCATCGTACACAAATCCCCATTTGCCGTGAGCATTTGACACCTCAACAGATGCGATGTCGTCCTTTTTCAGATACTCCATAATGAGTATACGGTTCTGAGGTCCGAGCACCTCACCCTCAAGAAGCTCTACTTCTTCCTCGGGCGCTTCCTCGACATGCTCTGCTATAGGCTTTATCACAAGAAAATACGCAAGCGCCAAGGCAACGGCTATAAGCAGCACCGTGAGAGTGATTTTAAGCTGACGCTTAAAATCATCGCGGTGCTTTTTCTTTGCCGTAAGCCTTTCCTTTGGCTCATCAAATATGCCGCCCTCGTTTTCGTTTTTATTTTCAAATTCACTCATCTGTGCTTTCTCCTTATAAGAATTACAATGCAGAAGAGTATAGCGATTATCGGAAGCACTGTTATAATAATAATCGTCCAGCTTGTAGCCTCGCTTGCCGTAATATCAAGCTCTGTATTGTCAAACGGCTTGAAATCAAGATTGACCGGCACTCTTTCCTTACCCATCTGCTTCATAGCAGAATAGAGGATATCGCTGTTTGCATACGCCTTCTGTCCGATATAATCGTTGGTCGCAAAATTGGTCGTGCCTGCGGCAAGAACGTATGAATACTGCGCTTGATTATCGATATATCTCGTTTCACGGCTGAGTGTCATAAGATTATACTTACCCGCGCCTACGTTTATATCGTTTTCGTCCGAAAGAAGCGCATCGTGCGAGGTGGTAAGCACCGCCGACACGTTACGCGTGCCGTTATCGGTAAACTCAATGTTTATCGGCGTTGCGTATCTTACGATAGCCTTTGGGGGTGCCGCAAGCTCGGTTATCGGGCTTACGAGTGACGCGCCCGTGGTCTGACCTACTGCATACTGCGCGGATATTGAGTATCCGTCCGTGGTAAGCGAATGATCGTAGTCCTTGACCGCATACTCGCCAAAGCTTATGCCCCATTCGCGAAGGAATGAATAAAGCTCGGGAAGCTCACCCGTATCGGGATCGGTAAAGACCATAAGACAGCCGAAATCATCAAGGAAATCGTCGATCTTTTCAATTTCCGATCTCTTGCCTGCCGTATCGGCGCTTATGCCCTGGAAGTCGTATATCGGGTCGTTTATGATAAGAAAGCGCGTGTCCTCCGCAAGGTCCTCTTCCATAAGATTTATAGTATTTACCTGATAGCCTGCCTCCGCAAAGAGGTTCCACAAAGCCTGGTCAACGAGCCTTTCGCCGTGACCTATAGTGAAATAAGCCTTGGGGAATTCGTCAGCGGTAACCTGCAAGATCGCAGAAATAAGCTTGTATTCGCCGTTATACGCCCACGCGTCCTGATAGCTTTCATCATTGAACACGAAGAAGGCTGTAAGCGGATACACCCTGAATTCGCTTCCGCTTTCGATAATAACGCTTGACGCGGTAATAGCGGTAGACGCGGTCATCTTATATTTTGCGATAGACGAAGGATTCTTATAAATATCAAGATGCTTTATCTTGATATTATCAAATCTTGCGCTGAGCTCAAGCGCGGTATTGTATACCGATTTCTGATAAAGATTAGCCTGAAGCGTATCTGCCGCGTCGCAGAAGATGATGTTTATTTCGTCATCGATCCCCTCGATTATTGCCATACCCTCCTCGGACACCTTGAAAACGCTGTCCTTGGTCATATCGATATACCAATAATATTTGTGCGCGAGGGCGGTAACGATAACGTTAAGTATAAGCACTGCGGCGATCACGATGACCGTAAGCGCGGCAGAAAATGAGCCTCTCTTGAAGGCGCGGCTCTTAAAATACATTGAAAGCTTGTTCATTTCGCGCACCTCCTTATGACCAACGGCGCTTTTCGTATACACGCACCGTTAAGAAAAGGAATATAAAGCAGATAGAGAAATAATATAAAAGCGAGCTTATATCAAGTATGCCGAAGGTGAAGTTTGAAAAACGGCTGTATATCGATATCCAGCTTAAAATAAAGCGCACGGGATAAAAATCGATGTACTGATTTACAAATGATATCACGAGCATAACTATAAGCGTGCCTATCGTTGCGATCGCGGCGATAAGCTGATTTTCGGTAAGGGCAGAAATGAAAAGCCCTATCGACACGTAAGCCGCGCCGATCAAGAGTATACCGATACAGTAGCTTACAAGCACGGCAATGTTAGGCGTGCCGTATCTGAAAAGCGTATAGAAATTTATCCAAGAAAGCGCAAAGCTTCCGGCAAACATCGCGTATGCCGAGAAGAATTTGCCCATAACCATACCCGTAAGCGAAACGGGCGAGGTCAAAAGCAACTGCTCGGTGCGCGTCTTGCGCTCCTCGCTGAAGCTTTTCATTGTTAAAAGGGGAACGATTATTCCATATATAAAGAGCATTACGATAAAGAAAAGCGAAACGCTGCTCTGCTTGCCCATAAACAGGGTGCAGACACCGAAAACTCCGCCTGTAAGCGCAAGGAAAACGGCTATAAACACATAACCTATCGCGCCTGTGAAGTATGAAAGCATTTCGCGCTTGAATATTGCACTCATTTTTTATCCCCCTTTCTTATATATCCGAGTCTGCGTCGTCCCAGGCGGCACGTGCGCCGGGCTCTTCGCTTTCGGACTCAAATTTGCTGTCTACGATCGAAATAAATATATCCTCAAGGCTTGCGTTTATCTCCTCAAGTCCGAGCATCGGGAAGCTTAAGGAAGCAAGCGTATCAAACAGAGCGCGTCTGATATCGGTATTGGCATCGGCTTCGATGATAAAGCTGTACGCGCCGTTATCGTTTTCGCCGGTAGCTTCAATGCTCTTGACGCCGGCTATTTCCTTGACCGCCGCGATTATCTCACGCGAAGGTCCTGCGATCTTGGCATTGAATCTCTTGTTTCTGCCGGCAACTCTCGCAAGCTCCTCTGTGGGCTTGTCCGCGATTATTCTGCCGCTGTCTATGATAACGATACGGTCGCAGATAACCTGCACCTCGGAGAGAATATGCGAGCTTAAAATTACCGTATGCTTTTCTCCAAGCTTTCTGATAAGACTTCGTATCTCGATAATCTCTTTCGGGTCAAGGCCTACCGTCGGCTCGTCGAATATGATTATCGGCGGGTTGCCTATAAGTGCCTGCGCTATGCCGACTCTTTGCTTATAGCCCTTTGAAAGATTGCGGATAACTCTATTTTGCACGTCGGCTATCTTTACAACGCTGCAAATTTCGTCTATATGCTTTTTGCGGCTGTATTCGCATCTTTTTAAGTCGAACACGAAGTTTAAGTATTCGCGCACCGTCATATCCACGTAAAGCGGAGGCTGTTCGGGAAGGTAGCCTATCATCGTCTTTACTCCGATCGGATCGGAAAGAAGATCGACTCCGTTTATGTAAACGTTGCCCGAGCTTGCAGAAAGATAGCCGGTGATTATATTCATCGTGGTAGATTTTCCGGCTCCGTTAGGACCAAGAAAGCCCACGACCTCGCCCTTGTCGATATTCAGCGAAATACCGTCAAGCGCGTATTTGCTTCCGTACCGCTTAACAAGATTTTCAATCCTTATCATTTGTTTTTTCCTTTCGGGAATTTATTTTTATCCTTACGCCTCAAGTGCGATCATAGCGCACATGGTTCCGCGTTTGTTCTTGTGATATCTGTGTGAAAAGAATTCTGCCGGATCACAGCAGGTGCAGAGCGTGCTGACATCAATATTATCATCAAGTAATCCCGCTTCCCTTAAAACTAAATAATTAAGCCTTTTAAGGTCAGCGTGTGGCTTTTTATCCATTTCACTTATAAACTCTGCGCAAAAGCTTTGCCCGAGCCTTTTTTCGCACTCACAAACAAAGTCCTCGCCCACCTCGTAGCAGTCCTTACATATACACGGACCAATTGCCGCGCGTATATCTTCGCGCCTTGCGCCGAGCTCACACATTTTTTCAATACAGTTTTGCGATATTTTACCGACGCTTCCGCGCCAGCCCGAATGAACTGCACCGATAACACCTGCCTTGCGGTCGGCAAACAGTATCGGTACGCAATCGGCTACTCTGACACACAAAAGCGTGCCGGGAGTATTTGTTACAAAGCCGTCAAGCGAAATATCGCTTTTTTTATATATCCCAAGCCCGTGCTCTTTTTCTGTGACAGTCATTATATCACACGAATGCACCTGCCCGAGCATAACGCCGCGCTTCGGGTCAGCCCCTATCGCGTGCGCAAAGATTTCAAAGTTTTTTATGACCGTTGCATCATCGTCTCCTCTGTTAAAGGCGACGTTCATGCTTCTTGTATGCTCACACTCACTTACACCGCCGTGCCTTGTGGAAAAGCCGTGTAAGAGTTCATCAAGCATACTTGATCTGTACCTTGGGACATTATCCTCTATTCTGTAAAACATATTTTCTCAATCAAGCGAGGTCAAAAAGCTTTATAGCCTTGACAGCACTTCCCTCATCAAATTCCATAACCTCACCGAGCGCGAAAAATCCGTCCTTGCCGTATATGCGAAGCCTTGTGCCGATATCATAATTTGTCTTTATCTTTTTCTGATATATTTCGGCACCGTTTCGGCAAAGTCTTTCGTAAAACTCGGGAAGCTTTACAATATCAAGCTCGTAAAACAGGCTTTCGGTAGGAATAAGCGCACCTGCGCGCTCAGATGCGTCCATATTTTCAAGCTCCTCAAGCGTGTACGCATCCTCAAGCAAAAAGCTGCCCGATCGCTCACGTACAAGCGAGCTCATAACCGCGCCGCACCCAAGCTTTTTACCTATATCGGCGCAAAGCGTGCGGATGTACGTGCCCTTTGAGCAATCAACTCTCATAGAGTATTCGTTTTCGCCAAGCCTTCCGCTGTCTATCGAATATATGGTGATCGGTCTGCTTTCTCTCTCTATAACAATGTTTTTTCGCGCGAGGTCAACAAGCTTCACGCCGTCCACCTTAAGCGCGCTGTACATCGGCGGAGTCTGCATAATCTCGCCGACAAAGCTATCTGCCGTCTTAAAAAATTCTTCTTCGCTTATTACCTTATCCGAGCGTGTGAGGATCTCACCCGTTATATCCTCGGTATCACTCGTGATACCGAGCCTTATGCCTGCAAGATAGCGTTTATTATCAAGGGACAGATATTCCGCCGCCTTTGCGGCTCTGCCAACAAGCACCACCAAAAGCCCTGTCGCAAGCGGATCAAGCGTGCCTGTATGACCTACGCGCTTGGTGTTATATAGTTTTCTTACCCTGCCGACAACGTCGTGCGAGGTCATCCCCTGTGGCTTATCTACAAGTAATACACCCGAAAGCTCTGACATAAACTCTCCTGAATTATAAAAGTGCTTCTTCTATATCCTTTTTTATCATATCAGCGGCAATATTTATGCTTTCTGCCTTTATCACGCAGCCTGCGGCGCGGATATGACCGCCGCCCGAATACTTGCCGCATATATCCGACACGTTCGTATTGTCATTTGATCTGAGCGATACCTTATACTCACCGACACTTGCCTCGCGCACGTATGCGCCAACCCTTACATCCTCGACTTTGCGCGCGATATTCACCGTATCGTCAAAATCGTCAAGCGTGAGTCCCGCCTCTTCAATATCCTTTTGCGAGAGTAGGATAATCGCCGCATGCCCGTTTGCTATAAGCTCTATCTTACTTATCGCGATCGCTTCTGCCTTGAGTCTTGCAAGCGAGAACGAATCAAAGAGCAGTCGCGATATTTCAGCGGTATCTATATCACACTTTCTGAGTGCCGCACACGCCTTGAAGGTCTTGTCACTCGTATTTGAATACTTGAAATTTCCGGTATCCGAGACTATTCCCGAATATAGCGCAAGCGCTACGTGGGGGGAGATCTCATCAAGTTCACCGCGGCGCACAAGCTCAGCGGCGATCTCATATACTATCTCTGCCGTTGCTGATGCCTTTGCATCGGTAAAGGTCTGTTTGGCAAACGGCATATTGGAAAAATGGTGGTCTATTGAAAGATCAATCTTTTCTCCGAGCATTTCTTCAAACGCGCCGAGTCTTGCCGAAGTCGCGCAGTCAAGCGATACTATAAGCTCGGGCTTAAAGGCGGTGTCGAAATCGACAGGCGTCATATACCCGTGTCCGCCTGTTATAAAGCACAAACGCTTTGCAGGCTCATCCGGGAAAACGACCTTCGCTTCCTTGCCCATTTCCTTCAGAATACGCGTGAACGCGATAGCGCTTCCTATCGCATCTCCGTCCGGGTTTTTATGCGTTATTACAAGAAAGCTCTTTTTGGGCGCGATCAGGTCACATATTGCCCTTATATCCTTTTTATTCATTCTCTTCTCCCTCTGCTTCAAGCGCGGCTCTTTCTGCCGCCTCAGCCGCCTCTGCGGCGCGAAGCTCGGGCTCTATTTTGTTAAGCAGACGCGATATATTCGCGCCATATTCCATTGACGTATCCTCATAGAACTTGATTTCGGGTGTGATTCTTAAATTTAGCGTTTGCGCAAGGCGCTTTCTGATAAAGCCGACAGCACTTTCAAGTCCCTGCCTTACCTCCTTGCCGTCACCGCCGATAACCGAAAAATACACCTTGGCAAACTTTAAGTCTGGCGTAACGTCAGCACCCGTGATGCTTACAAGCGCACCTGCTACACGATAGTCCTTGACCTCGCGCACGATCACGCTTAACGCCTTTACCGTTTCATCATTTATCCTTGCTCTTCTGTATCCTGCCATTTTGATCTCCGTTCATATACATACTTATACATTATAAGTATATCACAAAAGCAATTAAAAAGCAACAAATTCACGTTTTTTTCAAACAATACCCATCGAAATTTCAAAAATAAAAGACGGTGACGCGATTTTAACAAACGTCACCGTCTTTTATTACTTGATATCTACCGTAACCTTCTTGCCCTCTGCGTTAGCAGCAGCCTTGAGTACAGTACGGATCGCCTTGGCGATTCTTCCGTGCTTACCGATAACCTTACCCATATCGTCGGGCGCAACAGAAAGCTCAAGCAGGATATTATCCGCTTCGATTTCGCTTTCGGTGATGCTTATAGCCGACGGGTCGTCAACGATAGGCGAAACGATATCGCAAAGCATCTTTTTAAGATCGAGCATTATCTGTTCTCCTTATTAAAGAACTCAGTCAATAACGCCGTTCTTCTTGAGAAGGCTCTTAACGGTATCTGTGGGCTGAGCGCCGTTCTTGATCCATGTCTTTGCCTTTTCTGCATCTACCTTGAATTCAGCAGGATTTACCATAGGATTGTAAGTACCGATTTCTTCGATGAACTTACCGTCGCGGGGATATCTCGAGTCTGCTACAACTACACGGTAGAAGGGGTTCTTCTTCATACCCATTCTTCTGAGTCTGATTTTTACTGCCATTTCAAATGACCTCCGTAAATAAAATTAAATTATATTAATCACCGTAAGCTTTTTGCTTAAAACGGCATATTAAACATACCTTTTCTGCCCATTCTGCGCGCCATTTTGCTCGCCTGCGGGCTTGAAAACTGCTTCATCATTTTACACATCTGATCGTATTGCTTAAGCAGTCTGTTTACGTCCTCAACCTTGAGTCCGCATCCGTCTGCAATACGCTTTTTACGCGATGCATTGATAACCGAGGGATTTTCGCGCTCGTCGGGTGTCATCGAAAGGATGATCGCCTCAACACGTCCGATCTGCTTTTCGTCCACGTTTGCTCCCTTAAGGTCTGCCGCCTTAACGCCGGGCACCATACCTAAAAGCTGGTCAAGCGGTCCCATTTCCCTGATCTTTGAAAACTGCTCAAGAAAATCGCTGAGCGTGAACTTCTGCTCGCGCATCTTGCGTTCAAGCTCTTCAGCCTGCTTTTCGTCAAAATTCTGCTGGGCCTTTTCTATAAGCGAGAGCACGTCGCCCATACCGAGTATTCTTGATGCCATACGGTCGGGGTGGAAGGGCTCTATCATATCAAGCTTTTCACCGACACCGATAAATTTGATCGGCTTTCCGGTCACATGGCGCACAGAAAGCGCCGCGCCGCCTCGTGTATCACCGTCAAGCTTGGTAAGCACCACGCCGGTGATATCAAGAAGCTCATTAAAGCTTTGCGCTACGTTTACCGCGTCCTGACCTGTCATCGCATCGACAACAAGCAGTATTTCGGTCGGCTCACAGGTCGCCTTGATATCCGAAAGCTCCTTCATCAGAACCTCGTCCACGTGAAGTCGGCCTGCGGTATCGATAAAGACCATATCGTGTCCGTGTCGCTTCGCGTGTTCGATACCCTGCCTTGCTATTTCGACCGGACTCAGCTTATCGCCAAGCGAAAAGACCGGTATTTCAAGCTGTGCTCCGACGACCTCAAGCTGCTTGATAGCGGCAGGTCTGTATACGTCGCAGGCTACAAGCAACGGGCGTTTGCCCTGCTTTTTATACATTCCCGCAAGCTTACCTGCGTGAGTCGTCTTACCCGCGCCCTGAAGACCTACCATCATAACGACTGTAGGCGGACGCGAGGATATTGTGAGCTTTGTATTTGTCGAGCCCATAAGGGCTGTGAGCTCCTCGTTTACTATTTTGATTATCTGCTGAGCCGGCATAAGGCTTTCAAGCACCTCTGTGCCGACCGCTCTTTCGGTTACCGCGTTAATAAAATCCTTGACCACCTTGAAGCTTACGTCGGCTTCAAGAAGAGCAAGCTTTATTTCGCGCATACCCTCTTTTACGTCTTTTTCGGTCAGCTTACCCTTGCCCTTGAACTTTTTGAAGGCAGCCGCCATTTTATCTGCAAGACTTTGAAACATTCAGTTTCCCCTTATTGTATTTCAGCTAAGCGTTTTATATCGGCTATAAGCTCGCTTATATCATCGCGCGTGCCAAGCTCACGCCCAAGTGCTTCAAGCTTTTTTACTATGCTTTCGCACTCTGCCGAGATCCCCTCAAATCTGCCTGCAAGGCCAAGCTTGCTTTCATATTCAAGAAGCTGTTTTTCCGCCTTCTTGACGGTATCACGCACGCCCTGTCTTGTAATTCCGACCTGCTCTGCGACCTCCGCAAGCGAAAGATCCTCATTATAATACAAATCAAACACGTTTTTGCGCTGCTCGGAAAGCAATTCTCCGTAAAAATCGAAGAGAAAGCCCAAGCTCAGATCCTTTGAACTCATAACCGCCTCACAAGGTGTAAAGTAAAACGCTTTACACAGTATATCACAAAGAATATACTTTGTCAAGCGTTTTTTAAAAATATTTCTATTTATTGCAGACCTCGTGCACCGTTTCTTTTATAAGCGAGATAAGCTTCGGGTCTGCGTTTTCGGGAGCGTAGGTATTGTTTCTGATGTCACCGCCCACCAACGTTTCAAACCAGACGGCACCTGCGGCATATCTTCCGTAATCAAAGCTTAAGTGAAAACCGTCACGGCACAGGGAAAGTCCGCCGTTTCTGTAATCAAACGGCTCGGTCTTACGCAGTTTTTGTATAACGTCACCGCTTAAAATCATCGGCAAGCCAAGCTTTTCTGCCGCACTTGCATATGCTTCGCTTAAGCGATCGTACATATAATTCTGATCCTTTTTATAGGCATTTGCAAAAGCTTCGCTTCCAAAATCCCA
Organism: Clostridia bacterium; assembly: GCA_017411885.1. The sequence continues at coordinate 886 of JAFQPF010000065.1, read as the reverse complement.
CTCATATGCCCAGGTCTTGTGGATATACTGCTTTGCATCCGGGCAAAGCTTTTTAACATAATCCGAAAGCTCGTTTATATAAGGATAATAGGTTTCGCTTATACCGGAAAAGTGGCTTGCCTGCTGCATAGTGACAATATCCCACTTTTCTTCCGCAAGTCCCCGTGTAAGAGTCAGATGTACACCCGTGCCCGCACCTCTTTTCTCGTATGAGTACAATCTACAGTCCTTTATATTATTCGCGTGAGTTTCGAGCGAGCATCCACCAATATAAAGATTTCGTACATACACATCCTTGCCCGCAGCTTCACATATTCTGTCAAGATATGTAGTTGCATCTTGGGAAAAGCTGTTTCCGACCGCTACTATTTTAAGCATTAAGATCACCGCCAAATTATCATTTTTCACAGTATAGCACAGATCAAATCAGAAGTCAACAAAAAAAGAGACCGTCCAAAAGGACGGCCTCTGAAAATCAAGTCGTAAGACTAATTTTTAACTTAGAGAGAGAATCTCTTCTTGGAAACTGCGAGAGCACCGAGAGCGATAACAGCAGCGATGATAGCTACTACTGTGTAATCGCTTGTCTGTGCAGCAGCTGTTGTTGTAGCAGCATCAGCAGCAGCGTTAGCTGTGTCTGTAGCAGCCTTTGCAGCAGCGTCAGCAGCTTCAGCCTCTGCCTTTGCAGCAGCAGCCTTTGCAGCAGCTTCTTCAGCGGCCTTCTTAGCAGCTTCATCAGCGTCAGCCTTTGCAGCAGCTTCAGCAGCAGCCTTAGCTTCTGCTTCTGCCTTTGCAGCAGCCTCTGCCTTTGCAGCAGCTTCTTCAGCAGCCTTCTTTGCAGCTTCTTCAGCAGCCTTTGCAGCAGCCTCAGCCTCAGCCTTAGCCT
>JAFQPF010000064.1 GCA_017411885.1 Clostridia bacterium | reverse complement strand
CGCCGAAGTAGGAAACTACTACCTCTTCGCCACTCATAAGCTTGTTGTATGTGTTCTTAAGATCACTTCTTACTGTAATAAAATCAGAATACGTTCCCATAATATCTCCTAAATCATAGCCGGATGCTATCGCGTGATTTGCAAAGCGCTGGATCATTGCCGCAACCTCTGCTCTTGTTGCCTGTCCTGCTGGTCTGAGTCTGTGTGTGCTGCCGTCACCGACGCTGTAGCCGTTTACAATACCGTTGGAGGTACAGAATCTGACCGCTTCCTTTGCAAGGTCGGTGGTAACAAGGTCATAATCAATGAATACGAATTCCTTTGCCTTTTCGTTTACCGTGGCAACACCAAGCACCTTAGCGTAGTTATAAAGCATTTCCATAAGCTCAAGACGTGTTACGTCTTCGTTGGGACGGAAGAATTCGCTTCCCTCAACGATCTTATTAAGGAACGCCCAGCTTACGCCGTTTGAATACCAGTCGGTCGCGTTAACGTCGGTAAAGGTATATCTCGCGCCAAGATCACCGGCTCCGTCTATACGGGAAAGCACGGTTACTACCATTGCTCTGGTCATTCTGTTATCAGGCTTGAACTTTGTAGGCTCAACGCCGTTGAAATATCCCTTAGCGGCAACAAAATTTATGCTGTCCTTGCCCCAATGGTTCTTTATGTCTGTAAATTCGGGAGCTTTGGAAACGGTCGCCTTTGCATCAACGTCTCCCTTTACGGGAATATACCAGCTCTTACCGTTGATGTAAGCCATTCCGACAGACGCGCCGTTTGACATTACGTTGTTGATGCTGGCTTCTTTTCCTGCGTATATTGCAGTGATAGCATTTTCAAGCGTTGCAGGTGTACCGTCGAATTTAAGGCTTGCCTTGACGCCCTCGGTGCTGTCTAATGAAAGAGTGAAGCTTAAATCTGTGTTATCCGCAATTTCCTTTACGGTCTCACTCTTTGCCACAATTGTTGCGCTTCCTGCGAGGATCTTGAGCGCAAGCTCCTTTTCGGCAAGAAGGTCGAGAACCGCGTTTGAAATGCTCAGATCAAGCTTGCTTTTGCCTTCGCTTGTTACGGTAACGAGCTTTACCTCGTTGTTACCAAGCGCAGACTTAAGCTCGTCTGCCTTATCAAGCGTAACACTCTCGCCGGTAACGAAAAGTGCGCTTGAATATGCGTTGTACGAATACGTGCCTGCCACGTCAGCCGCGCTTATCGGGATGATGGGTGTGCAAAGCACAAGTGCGAGTAAAAGTGCTAATAGTTTTTTCATTGTTTTTATATCCTTTCAAATTGATTACTCAAGTCCGTAGCCGTCTATATTCTGCTTGTCGAGTATATACCATTCGGTACCCGGCTCACCTCCGCGGCGTGTGAATTCCGCAATACTTTCCTCGTTGAAATCGGGTTGCCATACAGCACCTGTTCCGTCACCCGGATTTTCGCAGACACCGCCTATGCGCTTTCCCTTCTCCATAAAGTATACGTTATCATGGAAGTTATACTTATCAGGAGCTATATTGCGCACTAAAAGCGCATAGCAACAGGATAACAGACCGTAGTGCCTTTCAACCGAGCAGTTTATATATTCGGTCGTATTGAAAGCAGTTTCTCCGTAGAAGAAGTTACCGTCCTTATTAGGTCTTTGATTTCCCCAGCCATAGCCCGCGTAAAGCGTATAGTTATCGTGAAGATGCATATTTTCGATAACAAATCGTTTATTGTTTTCGGGCTTGGTATTTCTCTGCCATATTTCAAGACCTGTATTACATTTTTCGGCAACGTTATTTAAATATTCAACGTTCTTAAAGATACAGTCATCTCTCGTATCTGCGTCGCCCTGGTACTGTACTGTATATGCACAGTCGTATATCTGATAGGAATAGCAGTTTCTGATATAGTATCCGTCACAGCCCGTGCTGCCGTATTTTTCAATGGCATTACCAAGTCTTACGATTACGTGATTTTCGGTTTCAAACTGAATAGAGCCGCCTATCCAGGCAAGATAGCAGTTCTGAACCGTGAAGTTTATAAGTTTTCCGGCAAAGCCTGCGATACCGTGGCTTCCGGCGTGCATAACCGCGATATTGTCTATCGTTACGTTATTGCCGCAGCCCGACATAACGTGGCGCTTACGCGCAATCTCCATATGGTAAAAATACTCACCGGGGTTACCGTAGGTGCAATAGAAATAAAGCTTCTGATCGCGCCAGTCGTGGAAAAATTCAAGGTTGTTTTTAAGATCCTGATATCCGAAGAAATCGTGACCGCCCGAATAGAATTTTTCAATACCGTTGAATACCACCTTACTGTCGGGAGCACGGTTAATGCCGTTTCTTGAAACCTTGATGCCCCAGCATTTACCCTCGTTGATACAGATGTTACCGATATCTCTGTCTGCGGGGATAAGCTCGCTGTACACCCATACGTTTTCCTTATCGGTCTTTGACCATTTCTCCTTACCGACACCGTTCAGGGAACCGAATATTCTCGGCTTTTCGCCCTCTCCGTATGCGGTATAGGTAATTCCCTCTTTAAGAGTTACAAGACCTCTCCATGTGTCACCGCGTCGGAAATATACCGCATCACCCGGCATAAGCTCAAGAGCTTCAAGGCGCTCAAGCGTAGCGATAGGCGCACTCTCACTCTTACCGTCGTTAGCATCGTTTCCGTCTGTAGAAATATAGTACTTTGTTCCCTTTATATCAAACTCGGTGTTAGGAGAATTGAGTATCGACTTCTTAAGCTCGTTTGCACGGGCAAGATACTCGTTTAATTTTGTACCGTCGTCGTAATAAAAGTTTTTCATATTAAACCTCCTCAGTCAAAATCGGTAGGAATACTTCCCGCGGGCACGAGATTAAACTCAGAGCCCTTTTCGATTCCGTCAGCCTGAAGCTTTTCAAGCTCTTCATCCTTAAGGAAAATAAATTCCTGCTCACCCTCACAGCTCACTCTGTCTATCGGAACAAGGCCGAATCGCTTGTTATCTTCCATAAAGTAGATATTATCGTGGAAGTTAAACTGATTCGGGCCTACCTGCGATGCCCATGTCACGTAACAGGTAGTATAAAGGTTTACGTTATTCGAGATATTGCATCTGTTAAACTTGGTTCTCGTGTGCTTGGGGAGACCGCCGTAGAAGAAGTTTGCATCCTTATTAGGTCTCTGGTGGCTCCAGCCGTAGCCTGCGTAGAGCGTGTAGTTATCGTGGAGATTAAGATCGTTTATCTCGTACTGAAGCTCGGGAGCGTTTACTTCCGCCGGACCAAGCCATACCTCAAGTCCGTTGTTTGCGTATTCTGTGTAGTTGTGGTGGAATTCAACGTTTTCAAATCTGACATCGCCCTCACCGTTTGATATTCCGCACCATTGGATAGTCCAACAGCAGTCGTATACCTGCGAGGAATAGCAGTGATGGATCGTGAAGTCCTTGCCCTCCTGCCAGTTTTCAACCGAATTACCGAAGCGGATCGGATCGCGTCCGTCATTCGGGATCAATTTGCCCTGAATAGAGCCGCCTATCCATCTGAAAAGGCAATTCTGAACCGTATATCTTTCACAGTGCGCGGTGGATATACCGTGTCCGCCTGCACCGTATATATCAAGGTTATCAATAAGCACGTCGTGAGCGTCGCCCCAGAAGAAGTGACGTCTTACGGCAAATTCTATTGTATCAAAACGCTTGCCGGGGTTTTCTTCCGAATATATGTAAACCGTTTCATTATCCCAGTTGTGGTGGAATTCAAGATCGCGCTTTACATTATAAGGCAGTATCCACGCCTCCTCGGGAGCATCGTTTTTATTTATTCCGTTAAAGGTCTTACCGATAAACATTCTCGTCTGCTTGCCGGGGTTTACCGAAACCTTGATACCCCAAGCCTTGCCGCCGTCAAAAATTATAACGCCGATGTCGGCATCAACTCCGGAAAGCTTATCGGTGCATTCCCATACGTTTTCCCATTCGGTCTTTTTCCACTTATCCTCACCCGAAGCATCTACTGTGCAGTCGAGTATCGGCTTTGCGCCCTCGCCGAAGGTCGAATAGGTCACGCCGCTTCGGGTAATGATCGAGCTTCGCATATCCGGGATAAGCGCCGCCTTGAAGCGGTCGCCGCGGCGGAACAATACGCCGTCGCCCTTTTTGAATTCAAAGCTGTTAAGCTTTTCTATACTTTTCCACGCAGTTTCGGGGGAAAGTCCGTCGTTTGTATCGTTTCCGTCATTTGATACGTAATAAGCAGTACCGCTTATCTTTATATCGGTCTTGGTTTCAAATATTTCTTTTTTCAAAGCCTCCGCCGCTTCAAAATACTTTTTTGCGGCATCGGGGCTTGTGTGCACGATCGACATAGGCACCTCCGTCATTAGCACTTTACCGTACTGATTATTCTTGGACAAGCTTGTTTTTTACAGTTCTTGCGACCACGTTCATTATATCACAACAGACCTATTTATTCAATGAAATTCGAAAATTTAAGCTGTGTCATTTTTAACAAAAAACGCCTGCATTTTTTGCATATTTTAACAAATTACCGTCCTGATCCAAAAAGAGGACACGCAACTTGCGTGTCCCTTTTGGATTATACGCTTATTTCACGTTGTTTAAGTAAGTCTGTGCAACCGTCTTATCTGAGAAGAATACCAGATCGCCTATTGTTACTTTAATATTCTGAGGCGCGGTGGTTTTATTGGCACCGAGTCTGAACTCGAACCTGCTATAGAAAGAGGTTGGCTTGTTAGAGCTGTATCCGCCGTTCTGACCTGAAGTATATCCGGTAAAATCAATTAAGGTCTTTCCTTTAGCTATGATCTTACGTCCCCACATTCTTGTGGCGGTGGTAGTTGTGTCAAAATCTATATAGTTACCGTCAATACCGCTCACGTCAATATCCGCTACACAATAAGGATACTCAAATACATTCACCTTTTGTGTCAGGAATGAAACATTGATGCGGTCGTTGTCTTTGATTTCGGCGGAGGCTGTCGTTGTAAAGGTGTGCTTTCCGTTTTCAAAGGCTACGTCGGATATACCGTAAGCCTTCTTGATCGGTTCGGTGATACCTATAATAAGTGATTCACTTGAGACGGTAAGCTGCTTGGACTCGGCTATAAGCTTTTCCATATCCTTTTCTGCCGAATTGACATATCCGACAAAGCGCTTTATCATAGTCGCAACCTCGGCACGTGTTGCACCGTTTTTAGGTCTTATTGTACCATCCTCGTATCCGCCGATGATACCGTTTACTGTACAGAATTTTATTGCGTCCTGATATTTTGCATCAACACTTGCAATATCCTTAAAGCTCTTTGCGCCCGAAAGATCATATTTTGTGTAAAGCATATCGGCGTACTTCATAAGCATATATGCCATTTCCTCACGCGTTGCCTTATCGTCCGGTCTGAAGGAGCTTCCCTTTTCTACGATAGAGTTTTCTTCAGCCCAGCCTACGGCAGGAGCGTACCATGCCTTTGCGCTAACGTCTGCAAAGCCTGTTTCAGGGCTTCCGCTTTCGCCTGCAATACGCGAAAGCACGGTTACGAGCATAGCGCGTGTCATGCTTCCGTTTGGCGCAAACTCTGTTGCACTTACACCGTTGAAGAGTCCCTTGAGGCTGACATAGTCGATTGCAGCTCTTCCCCAGAAATCGTCTGAAATATCCTCAAACAAATTAACACCGTTTTCGGGCAGGCATATCGCGTACATATTTTCATAAGGTGAGGGCTCTGTATAATAGAATTTTGTTCCAAGCTCGAAGCCGTCCTGAGTTGCACGGGCAATATTACCCTCCTGATACTTCATATTTGTCATAGCGCCGCGGCTTGTTCCGGGTGCAACTCTTACTCCGCCGACATACTTATCGTTTTCCATAATGTAGGTATTGTCGTGGAAATTATAGAAATCGGTACCGGTAGCGGCGCAGGAAAGCACCTGTCTTGAAGCAAAGATACCTACGTTGTTATAGACATCGTTATCCTTATACGTTCCTACCGCATTACCGCCGCCATAGAAGAAGTTACCGTCCTTGCCCGGTCTCTGATGGCTGAAGCCGTATCCGTTAAAGCGCGTGTAGTTATCATAAAGCTGCATATTTTCTACCGTTCCGCCGCTCTGCCATACCTCAAGTCCGGTATTGCAGTATTCCGAAACATTTTTATACATCTTTACATCCTTGAAGGTAACCGCATCCTGGCTCTGAACAGTCCAGCAGCAGTCGTACACCTGCGAAGCGTAGCAATATCTTATAACAAAGTTTTCGCTGTTTCCGTAGGATTCTACCGCGTTACCGAAGCGCACGCCGTAATCACGTCCGAATAAGCCCTTGCCCTGAATAGAGCCGCCGATCCACTTGAGAACGCAGTTCTGAACGGTAACATCCTTAACGCTTCCGCTTGAAATACCGTGAGAGCCAAAGCCAACGATCTCGAAATTATCAATTACTACGTCGTGAGCATTTTTAGTTGCTTCGTCCTGATTAAGTCTTATTCCGTGTCCCTTATCAGCTATCTCAATGGATGAGAATACGTCTGCCGGGTTTCCACCCTCGCAGTAGAGATAAAGTGTCTGAGCTTCCCAATCGTGATAAAATTCGAGGTTTCCCTTAAGGTCCTTGTGACCTGAAAACGCGCCTACAGGAATAGTATAGCTTTCAAGTCCGTTGAATACGGTACCGTTGTCAAGACGCTGACCGTTTGTTTTCGGCTGAACGTGAATACCCCACGCGCGTCCGCCGTCAAATACGATAGTACCAACGTCACCGTTTTCGCCTTCAATAGCGCGGGCAAACGCATATACGTTTTCATACTCGGTCTCGCGCCACATAGATTTGTCCGATGCATCGATCGAGCCTAAAAGCTTCGGCTTTGCGCCGCTTCCGTATGCAGAATAAGTAACACCGTTCTGGGCAGAAAGATAGCCCTCTATCCTCCATGTGTCGCCGCGCTTGAAGAAGACGCCGTCGCCGGACTTAAAATTCTTAAAGCCATTTACCTTGCCGACAGTCTTCCATGCAGTTTCGGGCGAAAGACCGTCGTTACTGTCATTACCTGTAGAGAAAGATACGTAATACTTTGTCCCCTTTACCTCAACGCTTGTGGGAGTGTTGTATATCTCCTCTATAAGCGCGTCAGCTTCTGCCATATACTTGTTTATTACGGCGTCGTCAGCCTTTTCGTAGAAATATTCGACGTCATAATCGATCTTTTCAACCTTTTCTTCGCCGGTGAATTTGAAGTTGTCCGCCTCTTGTTTTGTCTTGAAGCAGGCGATATACTGAAGCTCAAAATAAGATTCCTTTGCAAGAGTCACGTTACCCGAGCCAAAAGGCTTTAATCTGAGTGCGACGGTAGAATCACCGTCCGGAATACGGCCGGCACCGCCGGTAATATTCTTGAGATCTATAATAACCTCATGCCAATTTCCATCGCCCTGCATAACAGGATGCGAGGTCATCCAGCTTTCGCCTACGCTGCTTGTCGAGGATACGTCCAGCTTCGAGCTTGCCGAATTTGAACGGTAGCAGAGCTTGATAAACGGATAGTCAATAATATTGAAATCCAATGACGAAAACGATACAATCAGACCGTTATTATCATACTGTCCGGGCTGTGCAACACCCTTGTATGTAGCAACGTCTCCGTCTTCGACAAGCGAATATTCAAGTCCGGTCGATCCTATAACCTGATACGCCTCAAGACTATACGCCCCAAATGTCGTTAGCGGAGCCTTTTCGTCAGCCGAGACAAGGGTCATCGGCAAAGCCCCGAGTATCATAAGTATTGCGAGCAAAAGTGATATTTTTTTCATTGTTTTCCTCCAGATATATTATGTTAATATATTAACATAGTTTATCTGTAAAATCAACCCCAAATATGCAAAAATTTCAAAAAATATATACAAAATATTTTCTGTGCTCAAATATTTAAGTATCGGTTTAAGTATAGAAAAATACCGGCAGATCACTCTGCCGGTATTTACGTTTATTCCTTGTATAATTATTCCTTGGGAATACAAAGCTTATACATATCGCCGAGTATCTCAGGCTCGCAGATATAGAACTGTGAGCCGGGCTCAAAGCCTTCTCCCTGTGTGCGCTCGATCGTTTCAGCATCGTAGGGAACGTCCCACTTCCACTCACCCGATGAGGTTGCGGGATGCTCGGTAACACCGCCCAGGAACTTGCCCTCCTCCATAATGTAAATATTATCGTGGAAGTTGTAATGCTCAGCACCCGTAGGTCTTGCAAGAAGCACGAATCTCTGCGAGAGGTAGTTTATGTTGTGATGCACCTCGTTGTTTCTGTTTACACGCGCGCAAGCATTTGCACCGTAGAAGAAGTTTGCATCCTTACCTATTCTCTGATGGCTCCAGCCGTAGCCGTTGTAACGTGTATAGTTATCGTGGAGATTCATATTTTCAAGAAGTCCGCCGTTCTGCCATACCTCAAGACCTGTGTTGCAGAATTCGGCAACGTTGTTATACATTTGCACGTCTCTCATAACAGCTGCCGCGCCAAACTGAACTGTCCAACAACAGTCGTATACGTGAGAAGCATAGCAATGATGGATAACAAAACGGTCACTTGAACCGTAGGACTCAATCGCGTTACCAAAACGTACACCGTAGTTAGTATTGAAAATATACTTGCCCTGAATAGATCCGCCAATCCACTTGAGAGTACAGTACTGAACGGTTACGTTGATAACGTCACCGCCGCCGATACCGTGCGAGCCCGAGCCGTAAATTTCAAGATTGTCGATAACGACATCCATATTGCCCCTGAGTACTATACCGTGGCCCTTGTCTACGATCTCGATCGACTTAAATACCTTACCGGGGTTGCCTGCCTTGCAGTATAGGTAAAGCGTGTTTTCTTCCCAATTATGGTAAAATTCAAGGTTGTTATCAAGATCTCTCTGATCCTCAAACGGTCCCTTTGTGGTGTCAAACCACTCTATTCCGTTGAATACTCTGCCGATCTCGTGACGGTTGCCCTCGCGAGTTTTCTGGATCTGAATGCCCCACGCGCGTCCGCCGTCAAATACGATAACTCCGACGTCGCGCTCCTGACCGGGGATCTCTTCCTTGAAGCGGTAGATATTTTCGTATTCGGTAGCCTCCCACTTGTCCTCACCGGCACCGTCTACCGAGGAGATAAGTCTGGGCTTCGGGCCTTCACCGTATGCTGAATATGTAACGCCCTTAGTTGTCTGAAGCGCATAGGTCTGACGCCATTCGTCACCGCGCTTGAAAAACACACCGTCGCCGTAAAGATATTTTGCGTTATTTACCTTTTCGATCGTTTTCCATGCCGTTTCGGGTGTAAGACCGTCGTTTTCATCGTTACCGTCCGCGGCAACGTAGTACTTAGTTCCAAGCACCTCAACGGTAGTGGGGGAATTTTCGATCTCTTCAATAAGTGCCTCGGTTTCAGCGATGTACTTATCAATAAGTGTTCTGTCTGTCTTTAAAAGTGCCATGGTTAACTCCTTTTCCGCAATCGCGGGTAATTATAATTTTGGATCTGCTGACTGTTATTACTTAATTACTGCGTATGCCTGCGCCGCCATTTCATCGCTTATAAGCGCAAGCTCTTCTATCATAAAGTATTCGGTGTTCTTAAGCTCAACCGGAGTCTGTCCCCACGGGAAAATGCTTACGCTGAGATTATCATCGTATTCGCCCTCAAGGCTATCAATGTAGCTGCTTATATCAAGCATGAATGCGCCCGAATCAAGCTTTGCGTAGGATACGATACCGGTAAGCGTTATCGCGCCGTTTGCCTTGTTGATTTCATCAAGAGTTGCAACTACGCCGCCTGTTGTAAGCTCGCCCTTGAATTTTACAACGATATACGGATATTTAACAAAGCTTATGTCGTTATTTAACATATCTAAAATTCTTATTCTCGGCGAGCCCTTTTCAAGGAAGGGTACGAATTTAACAGTGCCGTCTGCCTCAACAGTTGCTCTTACAGCAGTCGGGTCAAGCATTTTCTTGAGTGTTTCGCCCTTGATAACGGTCATTTCGGCATTTGCAAGTGCCTTTGAAGTATCAATGGGTGCCTTTTCAAGATAATTCTTGAATCTCTGTATCATCGTTGCGACCTCGGCACGTGTTGCGCTGTTCTTGGGCTTGATAGTACCGTCCTCATAGCCGCCGATGATTCCGTTTACGGTACAGAACTTGATACCGTCCTTATATGCGTCTGTTGCGCTTGCCATATCCTTGAAGTCCTTGGCGGACGAAAGGTCGAGCTTTCTGTTCATATAAAGCGCGTATCTGTAAAGCATATCGGCAAGCTCCTCACGGGTTGCCTTTTCATCCGGTCTGAACCTACCGCCGGCGTTGACTATACCCGCTTTTTCAGCCCACGCTACGCCTGATGCATACCACGAGTTCTTGTTGATATCGGTATATGTAGCATCGGCACCGTTTGCGCTCTCGCCTGCTATACGCGAAAGCACGGTTACGAGCATAGCGCGCGTCATTGTGCCGTTAGGTGAAAATTCATTCGCGCTTACGCCGTTGAAGTAGCCTCTGATCGCAACGTAGTCAATAGCGGCTCTGCCCCAGAAATTATCGGCGATATCGGTAAATACGCTGACTCCGTTTTCGGGAACGTAGGTGTCAAACATATCCGCATGATAGAAATCGGGAGCCGTATAATAGAACTTACCGCCATTTTCAAAGCCCGAAGCTACCGCACGTCTGATATTCGTTTCGGTATAGGGGACGGTTCTTTCCTTCATACCGCCTGTTCCCTGTCCGGGATTTGCGGAAACGCCGCCGAGATAGAGGTCGTTTTCCATAATATAGACGTTATCGTGGAAGTTATACTGATTTACGCCTGTAGCACCTACGTGCAGCGCATTTGCGGATGCGAAAATATTTACGTTGTTACGAACGTGGTTGTTTTCATACGTCGCGCTCTGCGCAGGACCGCCGTAGAAGAAGTTGCCGTCCTTGTTAGGTCTCTGATGGCTCCAGCCGTAGCCGTTGTAACGCGTGTAGTTATCGTGAAGGTCAACGTCCTTTACAAGACCGCCGCCCTCCTGCCAGAATTCAAGGCCGGAGTTGCAGTATTCGGACACGTTGTTGTATACCTTGATATTCTCAAAGGTAGTTGCCTGACCGAACTGTGCCGTCCAACAGCAGTCGTATATCTGAGATGCGTAGTTGTCGTGGATAAAGAAGCCCTCTGCGCTTCCGTATGCCTGCACCGCGTTACCGAAGCGCACGCCATAGTTCGAACCGCCGAAGTATCTTGCCTGAACTGTACCGCCGATCCATGTGAGAGTACAGTACTGTACCGTTACGTCTCTTAAATTACCGCCCGCGATGCCGTGCGCGCCGACACCGTAAATTTCAATATTATCAATCACAATGTTGTCGGCATATTCTGTGCCTTCTCTGTTGATAAGTCTTATGCCGTAATTCTTATCAAGAAATTCTATCGAGCTGAATCTTTCACCGGGGTTACCGCCCTCGGAATAAAGATAAAGTCTGTTTGCATCCCAGTCGTGGTAAAACTCAAGGTCATTCTTAAGATCCTGACAGCCTGCAAACGGTCCGGTTACCGCTTCATTCCACTTGATTCCGTTAAATACTCTGCCGATATCAAGTCGGTTGCCCTCGCGTGTTTTCTGTATCTGAATACCCCATGCTCTGCCGCCGTCGAATATGATCGCACCAACGTCATTTATCGAGCCGTTATTCACACTATAGGGAATATTCTTTGCATAAACGTAAACGTTATCGTAAACTGTGGGAACCCAATTTTCCTTACCCGAGGCATTCTTGGAGCCTACGAATTTCGGCTTTGCGCCCTCTCCGTATGCGGAATAAGTGACTCCGCTCTGCGCGTTCAGCTGCTCGTAGTTAATATACCACACGTCGCCGCGCTTGAAGAACACGCCGTCGCCGTCGTTAAACTTGGTTTCGTTTACCTTTTTTATGGTCTTCCAGGGTTTTTCGGGAGAAAGACCGTCGTTGTTATCGTCACCCGTAGCCGAAACGTAATACTTCTTGCCACTTACAGTAACGGTTGTAGGCGAATTCTTTATCTCTTCGATCATAGCATCCATCTTGGTCATATATCCGTCGATAGTCGCTCTGTCGGCTTCCTTATAAAACACCTCAACGTTCTTAAGCTCTTCGGTAAGCTTATCGTCCGATGCCTTGAACTTATAATCGTTTGCTTCGGATTCGCTCTTGAAGCAGGCAATATACTTAATGTCAAAGTAGTGTTCCTTATCAAGCGTGATCGTCTGAGAATCAAAGGGCTTTAAGATAAAGCGCACGCCAAGCTCACCTGCGGGGGCAACGCCCTTGCCGCCTGTGATATCCTTGGTGTTTATTAAAAGCTCGTGCCACTGTCCGTCGCCGTAGCAAACAGGTGTACTGCTCATCCAGCTTTCGCCGATGCTGCATCTTGTTGAAACGTCAAGTCTTTTGCTGGGCGAATCGGTTCTGTACATAAACTTTATGTAATTGTACTCGGTTATCGAAAAAGCCTCGGTCGTAAATTCCGCCTGAAGACGGTTGTTATTATAAGTGCCGGGAGCAACTGTTGCGTGAACGAATTCACCGTCCGCGTCACTTGAAAGTCTTGAGACCATTCCGGTAAACGAAAGCTCAACCGTACTCATAAGAGTGCCGGGGCCGTAGATCTTTGCGTCTGATGCCGCAGATATACTGAAAGGAATAAGTGACATCACCATAAGTGAAGCCATGAGAAATGCTAAAAACCTTTTCATGTTCTTTTACCTCTTTATTTTTTATAACTCAGGCTTGCAACCTGTTGAGTTCAATTAACCTGCAAGTGCCTGTGCAACGTCTGCGTTATCACAAAGCACAAGCTCACTTATAGTGAAATACTCGGATTTATCAAGTGTAATTTCCGCCTCTCCCCACGGGTAGATGCAAAGTGCAAGATTATCCTCGTAATTGCTTTGGTCAATTCCCGCTATTATCTGCGACATATCAAGTATTACCGCACCGGATGAAATATCCGCAAAGGCTCTTGTCTTCAAGTCATCGTACTGTCCGTTGGAAAGTCTTACCTGCTTCACCGCAACGAGAACTGTATCCGAATTAAGCTTTCCGTCAAATTTTATTACTACATACGGATGCTTGGCAAGATTTATATCGCGATTTAACTGATCAAGCACCTTGATTTCAGGAAGTGCTTTTTCAAGGAATGGAGCAAACTTCACCTTGCCGTCCGTCTCGAGTGTCGCTTTCACGCCTGTATTGTCAAGCATCTTTTTGAGCGCATCCCCCTTGACAAGCGTTATCTGCGCGCTTGCAACAGCCTTTTGGATATCGATCGGAGCAAGTGCAAGATAATTTTCAAATCGCTTTATCATAGTTGCGACCTCTGCGCGCGTCGCGCTGTTATGAGGTCTTACGGTTCCGTCCTCATAGCCGCCGATAATACCGTTTACGGTGCAGAACTTAATTCCGTCCGCATATGCGGTGCTTACCTTTGCCATATCCGCAAAATTCTTTGCGCCCGAAAGATCGGTTTTCTTGTTCATATAAAGCGCGTATCTGTAAAGCATATCGGCAAGCTCTTCACGAGTTGCATTCACGTCAGGTCTGAACTTACCGCCTGCATTTACAATGCCCGCCTTTTCAGCCCACGCAACACCGGGTGCGTACCACGCCGCCTTGTTGATATCCGTAAAGGTAGCATCAACACCGCTCGCACTTTCACCTGCGATACGCGAAAGCACCGTCACAAGCATTGCTCGTGTCATCGTACCGTTCGGCGAGAACTTGTCGGCGCTCACACCGTTGAAGTAGCCCTTGAGTGCAACGTAGTCAACTGCACCTCTGCCCCAGAAGTTATCAGCAATATCCGAAAACAGGTCTGCGCCGATACCGGGGTTATAGAGATCGTACATATCGTCTGCGTAAAAGCCCGGCTCGGTGTAATAGAACTTACCGCCCTTTTCAAAGCCGGAGGCAGTTACACGCTTTACGTTGATCTCATTATAAGGTACGCCCTTGTCCACGAAATTACCGGTACCCTGTCCGGGATTCTGCGAGATACCGCCAAGGTACAGATTGTTTTCCATAACGTAGGTATTATCGTGGAAATTATACTGATTTACGCCTGTCGAGCCTACGAGAAGCGCATTTGACGAAGCAAAAACATTGACGTTATTTCTTACGTGGCAATTTTCAAAGCTTGCCTTTTGTCCGGGGCCTCCGTAGAAGAAGTTACCGCCCTTATTGGATCTCTGGTGGCTCCAGCCGTAGCCGTTATAGCGCGTATAGTTGTTATAAAGATCTACGTTTCTGACCGTACCCTCACCCTGCCAGAACTCAAGACCCGAGTTGCAGTATTCGGACACGTTGTTGTAGACCTTAATATTGTCAAACAGTGTTGCCGCGCTGAACTGCGCCGTCCAGCAACAGTCGTATATCTGCGACGCGAAGCAATCGTGGATAGTATAGTTTTCTGCACTTCCGTATGCTTCGACAGCATTACCGTAGCGGACACCGTAATTGGAATCGAATATGTATCTGCCCTGTACCGAGCCGCCTATCCACTTGAAGATACAATAGCTTACCGTGACATTGTTCACGCTTCCGCCGCCGACTCCGTGGCTTCCCGCGCCAAAAATTTCAAGGTTATCTATTACGATGTTTTCGGCCTTTTGTGCACCTGTTTTTTCAACAAGCGTGATACCGTTTCCCTTGTCTGCGATCTCGATCGAATTGAATCTTTCTCCGGGATTTCCGCCCTCGCAGTAGAGAT
>JAFQPF010000063.1 GCA_017411885.1 Clostridia bacterium | reverse complement strand
AGACGACAAGTACAAGGGTCTCTATTTTGACCCCGAAGAAAAGTTCACGGTTCCCTATAACGTAGGTATGGTCGGTCTTATTTATAACACCACAATGGTAGAAGAAGAACCCGACAGCTGGTCTGTTATGTGGGATGAAAGATACAAGGATAATATCCTCACCTTCAACAATCCGAGAGATGCCTTTGCTATAGCTCAACTTTTACTCGGAATAGACCTCAACACCACAGACAAGGCGGATTGGGACAGGGCTGCTGACAAGCTTATTGAGCAGAACTCTGTGCTTCAGGGTAAAGTCATGGACCAGGTGTTCAACAAAATGGAATCAGGAAATGCCGCAATAGCTACCTATTACGCAGGCGACTTTCTGACTATGCGCTCCAACAACGAGGACCTTGCGTTCGTGTACCCCAAGGAGGGCGTTAACATTTTCGTTGACTCAGCCTGCATTCCCGCAAACGCGCAGAATTACGAAGCGGCACTTATGTATATCAACTTCTTGCTCGAGCCTGAAATAGCTCTTGCAAATGCCGAGTACATCTGCTATGCTTCCCCCAACACCTCTGTTGTCGAAAACGAGGATTATTCCCTTAAGGACGAAAAGATCCTTTATCCGGATGAGTCCGATATGCCAAACACACAGTATTTCCACGACCTCCCTTCCGAGATACGCTCTTATTACGAATCTCTTTGGGAAACCGTCGTTATGTCCTGATATAAAGCATTTGATCTGCGGCGGTGAGAACACTCATCGCCG
Source organism: Clostridia bacterium (assembly GCA_017411885.1). The sequence continues at coordinate 2,916 of JAFQPF010000063.1, read as the reverse complement.
CAGACTGTCACTTTAATTATTCTTCAACAACTCTTTTAATAACGTCAGCTTCGTCAATATACCGAGTCTTTCCCGAATATCCGGGGCAGGTATCCTCGATCGGCTTGTACCCGAAAAAAAGATACTGTTTTCTGGTCGGAGATCCAATAAGCGCGCGTATATTTGACGGTGCGGGCTTCAAAATTCCTTTTACAAGTCTGTAATACATTTTTATCCCTCCCATATTATGTATTTACGGCTTTTTGAGCCGTAAACTCTATTCTATCATAGCGCGACTGCGTATTTTGTCACAGTATGCGGTATATAATGATGAAAGGTACAAATATGACTGCAAACGATCTTATAAAAAGTGCAAAGCTTGCGGCTGATAACGCATATTCACCGTATTCACACTTTTACGTCGGCGCGGCGCTTTTGTGTAAGGACGGAACGCTTTACACAGGCTGCAATATCGAAAACGCATCCTTTGGTGTTACCTGCTGTGCCGAAAGAGTTGCCCTTTTCAAGGCAGTAAGTGAAAAAAAGACCGAGTTTTCTGAAATCGCGATAGTCGGCGGCAAGGACAAGGATTACAGCTCTCCCTGCACACCCTGCGGCATTTGCAGGCAGGCTCTTTCCGAGTTTTGCAAGCCTGATTTCAAGGTACATCTCTGCGAAGGCGATAAGATTATCACACTTACCTTAGACAAGCTTTTGCCGCACAGCTTTTCGCTTTGAATATGGCAGAAAGGAAATCGTATATGCAAAAAAGAAAATTATTGATGATCGCATTCCTTCTTGTTTTTACCCTGTCGCTTTCCGCTTGCTTCGGAAGAGATCAGATAAAGGACAAGGACGGAAGCCTTACACTGTTTGACAAACAGATTACAAGGCATACCGTGGTGATTCCGTATAATTCATCAAACGAGCTTATAAGCGCATCGCTTTCGCTCGCAAGACATGCCGAGGCAACGGCAGGAGTGCTTCCCGAGGTTGTCGTTGACCGTGATCTTACCTATACCGAGGGCGCGTATGAAATACTTATCGGTAACACCGACCGGGATATTCCGAAAGAGCTTTTGCCCGACAGTCCGCTCGGTTACGTTATCTCAATACACGAAAACAGCGTTGTAATGATCGGCGGAACCGATACGGCAACCGTAAACGCGATAGAATATTTCTGCGAAAATATCCTCACCTCAGAAACTGTGGTGCTTGAAAAAGACTACGTATACAGATACGCTCACAAATATTCCGGATTTACCGTAAACGGCGAAAAGGTCACCTGCTTTGAGCTTGAAAGCTTTGAAAACGCGGATACCAAGAAGATCGCCGCGGCAATTGAAAAAACCACGGGCATATACTGCAATGCAGATGAAAACAGTACAAGAATAAGCTTTGCACTCGATTACACACTTGAAAGCAACACGGTCCGTATCAGCGAAGCTGACGGAAACGTTCTGATAAGTGCTTCTTCTAAGGTAGCTATGACTATGGTAGACGAGGTTATTGCCGAGGGCTTCCCGTATTATGAGGTCATCGAGCTGTCAGACACGGGATATATTGATCTTACCTATCCTGCGTTAAGTGTGCTTGACCTTCCCGAAAGCTTTGAAAAATATTTTTCCTGCGAAACAAACAAGCCGCCTATGGAATACGACGTTGGCGAGGAAATGATATTCACCCTGTCGCTCAGATGCGATGGCGAAGCCATCACATCACCCGGATTTTACTACGAGCTTGAATTTGACGGAGGCAAGGAAAAGGAACACGGAAATATCACGGCCGACGGCACAAGCTTTGAGATAAAAACAAGCCTTGACACACCCGGATTTGTTAAGCTTTACGTTGCCGCAACGAGCAACAAAACTGTCGAATTCAGAGGCATTTCTCCCTTTAACGGAGGCGCAGGGGCGGCAACACACCTTTTGACACAGGCAATACCTGAGCCCGAGGATTTTGATGAGTTCTGGGCAGAACAGTTAGCATTACTTGATGAAGTCCCCCCGGTAGTGGAAATCAAAAAGGATATATCGGAAAATTATCCCGGATATAAGGTAACCGATATCCGTATCGACTGTGTCGGCGGTCCGGTTTCGGCATATCTCGCAATACCCGAAAATGCGAAGCCAAAGTCGCTTGGACTTCTTATAGGCTATACAGGCTACGGAGTTATCTCTCCCGAACCTACGGTAAGAGAAGACAAGATAGTTCTCACAGTCAATGCTCACAGCCTTGACAATGGCAGAGAGCCGGGCTACTATAGCGAGGTTTCAAACACCGTGCTTTATTCATACGGATTTAACACATACGAAAACTCAAAGCGCGATACCGTATACTTCAAGAATATGATATTGCGCGACGTTCAGGCAATAAGATATCTTAAAACGCTCGAAGAATTCGATGGCAAGAGCATCACGCTCAACGGCGGAAGCCAGGGCGCATATCAGGCTATAGCAGTTGCCGCGCTTGATCCGGATATCACCTATCTTTTCGGAGCTTACACCTGGCTTTGTGACCTTGGCGGAGATTATGCCGGAAGAATATCCGGCTGGCGTCCGGATCACACAGATGCGCTTAACTACTATGATGCGATAAACTTTGCAAAGCGCATAAAATGTGAGTGCAGAATTGACGCGGGGCTCGGAGATTACACCTCGCCCCCGTCCGGTATTACCGCGATGGTAAATTCAATGAGTGCTCCCGTAGAGTTTAATATGACTCAGGGAATGACTCATTTCTATACCCCGCCCGCAGCGCAAACCTTTACAACACACAAATAATTAATACAGAGCCCTTTTCTCACATCCGTACTTAACTTCAAGACAATGTGAAAGAAAAGAGCTCTGTATTTTTTGTTGATTTTGCCTATGACATTTTTGCGCCGGCCTGTGGTATAATGGGCGTGTCAGAAAAGCGGAAAAATGAATCGATGTT
>JAFQPF010000062.1 GCA_017411885.1 Clostridia bacterium | reverse complement strand
TAATAGCCCTTGCCGTAACCTACGCGGTAACCATTTTGGTCATATATCAGCGCAGGGATAAGGCATAAACAGCTTTCCTTTGTGTGCGCTTTTCTTTTGTCAAACACAGGCGCGTCCGCGCTCGGCTCAAGAATAGAGTAGTAACCGGGTGTAAGCTCATCAAGTGAGGATACGTAGTGAAAATCCATCAAAGAGCCCTCGGGCGTGCATTTTGGAAAGGCAACGCGCTTTCCTGCCTTAAGAGCCGCAACAGCTATCGGAGTTATATCTATTTCGCTTTTTATTGGCGAGTATAAGAGCACCGTGTCGGCAAACCGATAAGATACAAGCGAGAGGATTCTTGAACAGATGCGACTATCAAGCTCTGACTTTTCATCCTCTCGGATATTCTGCCTTATATCGTTGTATTTTTTTCTTAGTCTGTTTTTTTCGCTTCTGATCTCAAGCATTTAAGCGATAATACCTTTCTTAAGCCTTTCGCTTTCTTCTTCTGAAACGAGCACGCGTACAAGCTCAAGTGCGAACTCGACAGCAGCGCCCATACCAATACCCGTGATAATGTTTCCGTCGCAAACTACGCGCTTGGTTGTCGGCTTTGCTCCGCGTAAATACTTTTCAAATCCGGGATAGCATACGGCATATCTGCCCTCTGTAAGCCCAAGCTCACCTAAAATTCTCGGAGCCGCGCATATAGCGGCAACGTAAGCACCAAGGCGGTCGGCTCTCATAACAAATTCTCTTAAAATCGCGTTTTCTCTTAAATTGTCAGCACCGGGAAGTCCGCCGGGCAAAACAACCATATCAAGCTTTTCACCTATTGCCGACGCATCCTCAATAGTTGTGTCAGCAATAACCTGTATACCGTGCGTACCGGTAACAGTCTTGCCGGTAACGCCGACGGTAATAACCTTTTCACCGGCGCGCCTTAATAGATCGACCGGAGCAAGAGCCTCTATTTCCTCAAATCCGTCTGCAAGAAATACGTATGTCATATGTGCATCCTTTCTGTGCCTGTGGGCAGAAAAAATTAAAATTATGTCTATTCGGGGAAATTATCAGCAAAGGGAAGAAGCGAAAACAATGCGCTTGTATCTGACGCGTTGTCAAGTCGCTTCATAAGCCCCTTGTCAAATATGGGATGATCGGCGTATTTGTCCGCATCCTTGCGGCAAAACGGCTGAATAACAAGCGGTAAAATAAACGTCGGAGCGTGCATCGACGCTTCTATATCATGGCTTAAAAGCTCTTGTGCATCGGTAAGCTCGTGAGTGTCGTAATCCGCACCGACAGGCGCGCGCCCGGGCAAAACAAGCGAGTAGCCGAAACGTGTGTACGTTTCAAACAGTAAAGTATCGGCAGGGATAAGTGCGATGAACTTACCTGAGAGTGATTTTGCCGTTTCTTCGGCAAATTCGCATATCATCTTGAATATTCCCCTGCCGCGAAAGCTTTTGTCAACGCAAACTGAATACATATAGTATCCCATCGCCGAGTCTTCTTTATTCTTAAGCACACACGGGAGCAGAAATGCCATCCCGGCAAGCTTGCCGCCTTCGTCTTTTACGCTGATAAGATAGCTGTCGTTTTTTGAAAGCGAGGTGAAAAAATCAAAATATTCGGGATGCGAGAAAATATCCTCAAACAGATCTCTGTGCGCCGAAATATCATCGGGATACGGACAGCTTACGCTGTAAGTAAGACCGTCATATACCAAGCTTTTCATTGACTGTAGCCCTTATTTCGCTTGCGATATCATCAATCGAGCGCATGGAATTTCCCTCGTAGCAACGCACACGCGACCATTTAAGCTTGTCGCTTGCATAAAGCGCCGCCTCATAGCTGCGGTGCAGAAATCCCGGATCAAGCTCGTGGATATCCTTCTTTCTGCCGGTCTCGTTTGAACGGCTTTCAATAAGCGCAAGCGATATCTCGGGCTTTACCTCAAGGTATAATACCAAGTCGGGAGAGGGAAGCGCGAGCTTGTTGTATTCGTAATCGATAAGCCACTCAAGATACTTGTCCCAATCCTTCTTATCTATCTTTGAAAGCTGATGTACTGCATTTGCACTTGTGTATCTGTCGGCGATTATAACCGTGTCATCACGCTCGTAATCGTGTGCCCAGTCGGTCTTGAAGCTGACGTATCTGTCCATGGAAAAGAAGCTTGATGCGGCAAAGGCGTTGGTGTCGTCGGCACTTTTTCCAAGCTCGCCGGAAAGATACATTTTAACAAAGGTCGAAGAAACCGACTCGTATACGGGGAAGGTGAGTCTTCTCACACGTATTCCGGCTTTTTCAAGCGCGTCTGCGAGCAGACCGCTTTGAGTCGCCTTTCCCGAACCGTCAAGCCCGTCTATAGCAATAAAGATTGACATAATATTCTCCGTTCGCCGCTTTTGCGGCAGTTAATTATTCATCGTCAAAGGAGCTTCCCTTGACAATGCTTTCCATATACTGTTGCTTTGTCCAGAGAGTAGTTCTCGGCTTCTGACCGTCGGGAGGAGAAACTATTCCGCGCTCGGTCATAATGTCGATAAGCTTTGCAGCACGTCCGAATCCGATGCTCAGCTTTCTCTGAAGCAAGGAAGTGGAAATCTTGCCCGATTCGACCGCGATCTCGATCGCAGGCTTGAGCATCGGGTCACCGCTGTTGTTGTCAAGCTCACCGTCACCAAGAGTCGTTGACTTCTTGTTACCGCAAAGCTCGGCCTCGCGTTCAATGCTTTCAACGACCTGAGCGTTGTATTTGGCTCCGCCGCAGGTATCCTTGACAAAGCTTGTTATCTGTTCAACCTCTTCGTCGCTGACAAACGCGCCCTGTACACGGATAGGACTGCGTCCTGTCGCAGCGTAAAGCATATCGCCCTTACCGATAAGCTTTTCGGCACCGACAACGTCAAGTATGGTACGTGAGTCGACGTAAGACGTTGTGGTGAAAGCGATTCTGTAAGGAATATTAGACTTGATAGTACCGGTAATAACGTCGACCGAAGGCCTCTGTGTACCGAGAATAAGGTGAATACCCGCGGCTCTTGCCTTGGCTGAAAGCCTGCGTATAGACTCGTCCACGTCGTTTGACGCGGTAAGCATAAGGTCAGCAAGCTCGTCTATGATAATAACGATCTGAGGCATATATTCAGCCTCCGGATCGTCCTTCATTT
>JAFQPF010000061.1 GCA_017411885.1 Clostridia bacterium | reverse complement strand
TCGCTTGATCGTGTTAAAATCCCCGACTACGCTTTTATCATTTGCGTACTTTTCAAGCCCCTTTATACGCGAAAGCTCAAAGAGCCAGGAGTCATCACCGATAAGACGCGTAGCAAATGACGCAAGCTCGGGACTCGCAACACCAAGCCAGCGGCGTTGTGTGATACCGTTTGTAATATTTATTATCTTTCCGGGATATATTTCGTTCCAGCTTGCAAAGAGCTTGCGCTTTAATATATCAGTGTGGATTTGCGCAACGCCGTTGACTCTTGCACATACGAACAGCGCGAGATTAGCCATATAAATTCTGCCGTTTGAGATTATCCGCATAGACTTGCGCGTATTCTCATCAAGCTCCTTTTTGCCCGAAAGCTCACCCTCAAGGATAGTATCAAGCCTTTGAATATACTTATATACACTACTCAATATCGATTTGAAAAGCTCCTCATCCCAGCTTTCAAGTGCCTCGCTCATTACGGTATGATTGGTGTAAGCAAAGCATTTCTTTGCGATATCGAGCGCGTCGGTAAGCTCTATATTTTCCTCATCGCAAAGGATCCGCAAAAGCTCGGGAATAGCAACTACGGGGTGTGTATCGTTAAGCTGGAAAATATTTTCATCGGCAAAATGCGAAAAATCATTACCGTAGCACTTTTTATAATTTGCAAGCACGTCCTTTAGCGATGCCGAAGCAAAGAAGTACTGCTGTCTGAGCCTTAATATTTTGCCCTTATCGGTATCGTCCGCAGGATACAGGACTCTTGAAATATTCTCCGCCTGGTTTTTATATTCAAGAGCCTCGTCATATTTCTGCTCATTGAACTTTTTGAAATCAAACGGCACGGTCGGATGCGCTTCCCACAGTCTTATATATGTCGCAAAGTCGTTTTTATATCCGAATACCGGCATATCGTAGGGTACGGCAAGGACCTCCATATCATCAAAGCGTACCGTTTGCACGTCGCTTGTATTTTTGATCGACCACGGATCTCCCCATTTCGTCCAGTCGTGCGCATACTCCTTTTGAGCTCCGTTTTCTATACTTTGCTTAAATATGCCGTATTTGTATCTTATTCCGTATCCGATAAGCGCAAGCCTTTCGCAGGCTGCCGAATCCATAAAGCAGGCGGCAAGCCTGCCAAGACCGCCGTTGCCGAGGCCGGGATCATCAAGCTCATCAAATACCGAATAATCGCTTCCTGCGCTTTTAAGAAGTGCGGCAGCACTCTTGTCAAGCCCCAGCGCGTAGAGATTATTGTAAATCGCTCTTCCGACAAGGAATTCTGCCGACAGATAATACGCCTTTTTTATTCCGTGAGCCTTAGGCGACACAAGCCTGCGGTTTCCCGAATGGAGATTCATAACCGCGCGCGCTATCGCTTCGTTTAACTCCTCAACGCTCGCCTCACCCGGTCCTTTCATGTATCTGTTTTCGAGTATCTGCACAAACTCCTTAAGTGTTTCTTCGTCTATTTGTCTTTTATCTCGGTTATTTTCATTCATAAGCGTTAATTCCTTTCATAAGCGCGATCCGCTTATATGCGCTCTGCCGTAAAGCGCGGCAAGCTCGTATATCCTTTCTGCAAGCTTATCGTTAAAATCGGACCTTGCCGCTCTCCATTCCCAATTTCCGCCAACTACAGACGGGGTGTTCATTCTGCCGTCGTCGGCGATACCTATATAATCCTGAAGCGGGATCACCACGTTATCCGCGCAGCTTGAATACAGGGTGCGTATCGCACCGTAGCAGACATCCTTGTTACTATCGATATTGAAATAATCGCGGATATAGCGTTTGGTCTTTGCGTCCGACTTAAGATAAAATGACATAAAGGTTTCGTTATCGTGGGTGCCTGTATACGCAAAAGTATTTTTCACGTAATTATGCGGGAGATACTCGTTTTGGGGATTGCCGTCAAAGCCAAATTCAAGAATTTTCATTCCGGGAAAGCCACATTCTGAAAGCAGTTTTCGTACCGGCTCATCGATAAATCCAAGGTCCTCGGCTATTATGCCGGAAGAGCCCATGCTTGACCTTACCGCATCAAAAAATTCTATTCCCGGTCCCTCTATCCATCTGCCCTGCTTTGCCGTTTTTTCGCCCGCTTCTATCGTATAGTAAGCACAGAAGCCTCTGAAATGGTCTATGCGAACAAGATCGTAAAGCTTGGCGGTCATAGCAAGCCGCTTTTTCCACCAGGAGTATCCGTCAAGACGCATAGCCTCCCAATCGTAAATAGGGTTTCCCCAAAGCTGACCGTCGCTGTTAAAGGCATCGGGCGGACAGCCTGCCATAAGCTTTGGCTCAAGCTCAGCATCTACCATAAACAGCTCAGGGTTTTCCCACACGTCCGCGCTGTCCGCGGCAACGTATATCGGTATATCTCCGATTACACGCACGCCGTTTAAGTTGGCGTATTCACGAAGTGCCTTCCACCCTTTGAAAAAATAATACTGATTTATCTTCCAGAAATCAATTCTGTTGCTATGCGCTCTTTCTACCTGTTCAAGCAGCACTTTGTCTTTAAGTCTGTATTCCTTTTCCCATTCCGAAATCCCCTTTGAACCGGCAAGCTCCTTGAGCGTCATAAAAAGCGCAAAGCTATCAAGCCACCACGCGTTTTTTACGCAAAATTCCGCGTAATCGGGATCATCCTTGTTAAATCTTGAAAGGGCAAGGTTTAAGAACTCGTATCTTTCCTTGTACAGCCTGCCTTACTCGACTCTGTCTGCCTTGATCTTCTGAGCTTCAAGCTCGTCCTTGGTTGCAAGACCATCCTTATAAAGCTGTTCGGGATCTATAAAATACGGGTTGCCTGCAAAGCTTGAAAAGGACTGGTACGGCGAATCGCCATATCCCGTTATTCCGAGCGGAAGTATCTGCCATAAGCTTTGTCCGCTTATCTTTAAGAAATCCACAAATGAATATGCATCCTTACCAAAAACGCCGATGCCGTATTCTCCGGGGAGTGAGGATATATGAAGTAAAGTACCGCAGCTTCTCATGCCCTTATACTTATCCCCGTTTCCTTATCAAATAGGTGGAGCTTACTCAAATCTATCGCAAGGGGCAGACGCTCATTATCTACGATATTCATTCGTGACGGTATGCGCGATATCATCCTTGCCCCGGCAAGATCGAAATATGCGTAAAGCTCGGCACCCATCATTTCTGCCATATCTATATTGACTTCGATCTTAAGAGTTTTTTCAAGTCCCATAAAAAAGTCCTCCGCGTGTATATCCTCAGGTCTTACGCCGACGTTTACCTCCTTGCCGACGTAATTTGAAAGCTTGTCTGAAATATCAGAGGGTGCATCAAAGGAATATTTATCCACCCTCAGCTTTATTTTATTCTTATCTGCCGTAACCTGTGCCGGAAAGAGATTCATACGCGGCGATCCGATAAAGCCTGCCACAAAGGTATTTATCGGGTTATGGTAAAGATTTTTAGGTGTGTCGTACTGTTGTATCACGCCGTCCTTCATTACCACGATCCTGTCTGCCATAGTCATAGCCTCTGTCTGATCGTGTGTGACGTAAACAAAGGTCACACCGAGCGATTTATGAAGCTTTGATATAGATGTGCGCATCTCGCCTCTGAGCTTTGCATCAAGGTTAGAAAGCGGCTCATCGAGCAAAAACACCTGCGGTGAGCGCACCATCGCTCTACCCAGAGCGACTCGCTGTCGCTGACCGCCCGAAAGAGCACGCGGCTTACGGTCAAGATATTTTTCAATATCAAGCATCTTCGCCGCGCTTCTCACCTTTTTATCTATCTCAGCCTTATCCTCACCGCGAAGCTTAAGCCCGAATGCAAGGTTATTATACACGCTCATATGCGGATAAAGCGCATAGCTCTGGAATACCATAGCTATGTCACGATCCTTGGGAGGTGTATCGTTAACAAGCTTATCTCCGATATAAAGCTTTCCGGAGCTTACCGATTCAAGCCCTGCTATCATTCGAAGCGTAGTTGATTTTCCGCACCCCGACGGGCCTACGAGTATAACGAATTCCTTGTCCTTTATTTCAAGGTCAAGCTCGGGTATTACCGTAATGTTTCCGTCAAAGGTCTTATTTACCTTTTCAAGTCTTACCATTATCGATCCCCCTCTCTAAATACATTCATGGCTGTCTTCTTGAACAGATATCTTGCAAATTTTCCTGATATCAGATATGCCATAACGAATATCAGTACAT
>JAFQPF010000060.1 GCA_017411885.1 Clostridia bacterium | reverse complement strand
GTGATAACCGGCTGTGCAGAGGCGCTGGTAGTGCTTGGAAGTCAGTATTGGGGACAGAACAAGACCTTGCCGATCAAAAAAGCCTTTGCCGGAGCTTTCTGGCTTGCAGAGGCTATAGGAATAACGTTGTTTTTTCTCGCATTGCTTTTGCCTTACGGAATACTCGGTCTGTTTTCCGAAACGCAGGCGATCGTTGACTGCGGAGTTAACTACATAGAAATTATCAAATATACCTATCCGATATTCGCGGCTACGACCGTATTGCTTGCGCTTCTGAGGACGGTTGAAACTGTAAAGATAGCCTTTTACGTGTCGATAATGACACTTTTTGTAAACGTAGGCATTAACTATACGCTTATCGGCGGTAATTTCGGCGCACCGGCTCTCGGTGAGCGTGGTGCGGCGATAGGTACGCTCGTGGCACGCGCGCTTGAGCTTATAGTGGTTTTGTGCTATCTTTTATTTAAGGATAAGAAGTTAAGCTTCAGGCTTTCAAATATTGTAAGGATAGATAAAACGCTGTTTTCAGATTACTTAAAGCTTTCGCGCTCATTCGTTGCGGTTGGTGCACTTTTCGGAGCATCGACAGCCCTGCAGACAGTCGTTCTCGGGCATATGAACGATTCTGCAATAGCCGCAAACTCGGTGGCAACGACTCTGTTTCAATTACTAAAGGTCGCATCTATCGGCGCGGCATCAGCTTCGTCGGTGGTTATCGGTAAAACGGTCGGGGCAGGAGATATCGGTAAGGTAAAGGAGTATTCAAGGACGTTGCAGCTTATGTATATCTGTATCGGACTATTGACAAGTGCCTTGCTCTTTACTTTAAGAGCGCCGATACTGTCGCTTTACGAGCTTTCACCCGAAACCAAGGCTATGGCAAATGAGTTTTTGCTTGTTTTGTGTGTAACCTGTATAGGAACGGCGTATCAGATGCCGACGATAACCGGTATAATCCGCGGAGGCGGAGATGCGAATTTTGTCGTTATAAACGATATCATAAGCATCTGGGGTATTGTGATTCCCGTATCCTTCCTTGCGGCGTTCAAATGGGGTGCATCACCGACACTTGTGGTGTTCTTGTTGAATTCTGACCAAGTGTTCAAATGCGCCGCCGCGGCGATAAAGGTCAATAGATACAATTTTATCAAAAAGCTGACGCGGTAAGCTCAAATATGGAATATGCATTTTTTTGTTTGAATATGCAAATTTTAATTATTTGTGCAAATTTATTGACTTTTATTTCTGTTTATGGTACATTTATGGTAACATATACCGAAAAAAATACGGTATAAATTAAGGAGGAAATTATGAAAAGATTACTTGCAACTTTACTTGTGCTTGTGATGATATTCACAGCACTCCCTGTAAGCATATCGGCGGAGGAGACGTATTACGTATTCGGCCCCGGTGCTTTGACAAACAATAAAGAATATGTTTACGAGGGTGTTGAAAGCACGCTCGTAAAGGATGGGGATACAATATATATCCACCACGCGGTAGGCGCGGGTGAATATACAAATAATAAACTTCAGATAGCTTTCAAACCCGGTGTGTTCGCTCCTGCGGACTATCCGTTTATAAAGATAGGCTACCGCAGTGATTCAAAGTACGGCAAGATCAATCTTTCCGCACGCAGCGGCAAAAATGAAAGCTGGCACGGAAACGGTCACCCCGATATGACGGCTGACGGCAAGTGGCACGAAACGATTCTTAACCTTAACGAACTCACAGGCGGCTCAGGCCTTCTTGCAAAGGGAGATACGGATGCAATTGTTGTTTTCAAGCCCTTTGGCTCAGGTAACGTCAGTATAACCGATGTTAATTATTTTGATATCAGTTACCTTGCTTTCTTTAAGACAAAGTCGGAGGCAGAGGCGTACAAATACACTTCAAGTGATGACAAGGGTAAGCTTACCGGTATCATTTCTGTTGATAAGCTTGCAGAGCATGAGGCAAAACTAAAGGAAGAAGCGCAAAAGAAGGCAGAGGCTGACCGTATTGCGGCAGAGGAAGCGGCAAGAAAGGAAGCCGAAGCCATTGAAAAGGCAAAGGAAGCCCTTGCCAATGGCCCGGATCGCTTTATTTACGGCGCAAAGAAGCTTGAAGCTGAAATGCTGTACGGTGTAGTCGGCTTCGATTACGAGCTTGTAGAAGGAAGTGGTTTTGCCTACCTTCGTGCGACCGTAAAGCCGGGTACTTATAATAATAATAAGTTACTTTGGTCGTTTGCGCCGAATGATTATTCGGTTGCCGATTATCAGTACATAAAGATCGGTTATCGTACAGATTCGCCCCACGGAAAGCTTAATTTCTCATCGCGCAGTATGGTCGGCGAAAGCTGGCACGGTTCCGGTCATCCCGATCAAACTGCAGACGGACAGTGGCATGATATAATCCTTGACACAAAAACGCTTACGGGCGGTGCGGGATTGCTTCAAAGCGGAGACACGACCGCATATCTTGTATTCAAACCCTACAGCTCGCAAAACGTAACTGTTACAAAGGATTCGTATTTTGACGTAAAATATATCGCTTGCTTCAGGGACAAGGCAGCTGCGGAAGCCTTCAAATACGATCCCGCAGAGCATGACATCAAGGCTTCGACTGAAGAGCTGTTTTCAGACGCACTTAAAAAGGACGACGGAACAAAGCTTTCAGAGCTTATGGCAGAAACCGACGCGCTCAGAGATGAGATACTTGCTTCTCCCACAACCGTTACAGTAACAGGAAAGAAGTATTACGTATCGGCAAGCGGAAGTGACAGCAACGACGGTCTTTCGCCCGAAAAGCCCTGGAAGAGCATTACCAAGGTTAATTCCGCAAGCTTAAAGCCGGGTGATGGCGTATTCTTCAAGCGTGGCGACAGCTTCAGAACAAACTCTCCCCTTTACGCAAAGAGCGGTGTGACCTATTCGGCATACGGCGAAGGTGCAAAGCCGCAGATCTTGGCTTCTAAAAACGCAAACGGCTCTGCTAACTGGATAGAAACAGAACACAAAAATATTTATGCATACGCAAAGCCCCTTAAGGATACGCAGAGCGTAGGTAATATAGTATTTGACGGCGGCGATGCATGGGGTATACAGATCCAGAGAACTACCGACGGAAACTGGCTCAAGATCGGTGAGGTATATAACGGTCTTGAGTGGTATAAGACTCCCGAGGGCAAGATGAACGGATATGCTGATCTTTGCTATGACCTTCAGTTCTATCACGACTGGGACGCACAGACCCTTTACCTTTATTCAAAGGACGGCAACCCCGGCGAGCGCTTCTCGAGTATTGAAATCGTAACAAAGATGAACGGTGTAGGTCTTCAGGCAGACAAGGATCTTGGTTATGCTCACGATATCGTGGTCGATAACCTCGAAATTTACGGTGCCGGCGTTCACGGTATCGGCGGCGGTACTGTAAAGGATGTTACTGTGCAGTACTGTGTGCTCAAATGGATAGGCGGTTCTATACAGGGCGTTGGTCTGTTTGGCAGCAACTACGGTGTAAGACTTGGTAACGCGGTAGAATCCTACGGCTCAAGTGAAAACTTCACCATCAAGTACTGCTATGCAACTCAGATATACGACTGCTGTTGGACTGTTCAGTGTCAGGAGGATGCAACCTTCAAGAATGTTTATATGCATCACAACGTTGCTGAGTTTTGTAATACAGGACTTGAGATATGGAACGATAACGGTGTTGTAGAAGGACTTGATCTTCACGATAACTATACACGCTTCAATGGCTACGGCTGGAGCTATCAGAGACCTAATAAGGACTCCAACTTCTTCTACGGCGGAACAGGCGGTCTTGGTAATAAGTTCGCAAACAATAATATTTACAACAACGTAAACCTTCTTTCGAGATATTTCGCATACAAGGTTCGTACAACAGGTCCCGAGCAGTACAACTTCCACGATAATATCTATCTTATGGAAGAAGGCAAGAAGCTTGGCGGTATAGCTTCAAACCCCGGAACGGGTGTCGGCGCGTTCAACGATCAGCCGTACGATGCAAAGTCTATATCGCGCGCTCTTTCCACGGGCTTTGAAAAGGGAAGCTCATACTACGTTGTAGATCCCGAACCTTACGGCGATATGTTTGATCTTTACGTTCCCGAAAAGGTCGGCATCAACGTTTTTGAAGATATTCCCAAGAACTTCTGGGGCAAAGCTGCTATCACTTACGTTGTCGGTGCAGGTTACTTCAACGGAACCACACCAACGACCTTCTCACCTGACGGAACTATGACACGTGCGATGCTCGTTACCGTTCTTTCAAGAATGGCAGGCGAAAGCGGCGACACAAGCAAAATCACATATACCGACGTTAATAAGAACGCGTGGTATGCGCCGGGTGTAGCGTGGGCAGAAGAAGCAGGCATCGTCAAGGCGGGCGGAAGCTTCAGACCGGACGAAAACGCAACGCGTGAGGAGCTTGCGGATATGCTTTACAAAACTGCATATTACTCGTATATCAAGACCGATATTTCCGGCACACTCGATTTCAAGGATGCCGCAAGCGTTAAGAGCGAATACGCAGACGGAGTTAAGTTCTGCACCAAGAACGGCATCATCGGCGGTTATTCCGACGGTACTATAAAGCCTGCAAACAGCGCAACGCGTGCCGAGGTAGCAACAATGATCATGCGCTTTGTAAAGAGCTTGCAGAGTGCGCCTGTTGACGAAGACAGAGTTTTTGCGGCAAGTAAAAGCGTAAAGCTTGATGCGACTGCGCTTAAGTCTATGAGCGGAAGCTTTGTAATGAAGGCGGTTGATGATCCGTCTATGCTTAAATTTGTTCCTTCTGCAAAGACCGGCAAGCCGAATATCAATATTTACAATATCAAGAACACAGACATAAGCTTTATCGATTATCCGTATGCGGTAATCAAGTATGAGTCGAATATTGAATCTGATAATAAGACGCTGATCGCATCCAGCTCGACAGGTGCCGCGATCACCGACAGTAACATTACTATGTCGTTTGTGGAACAGAGCGGAGCGATAGTATTCGATTTCAGCATCTTTGCCGAGCAAAAAGCAATTGATACTTATATCTACGATGCGGTAATAAGAATTTTCCCGTGGGGTACACGAGTAGAAGAGCTTGCTGATAACAGTTATTTCGGTATCAAGGAGATCGCCTTCTTTGATACACCTCTTGCCGCAGAGGTTTACGCACAGAAATAATATTAGCATAAAGAGGGAAAAGACATGTCATACTCAAGAGCAGATAAGGCTATTATTGATAAGTATATGAAGGAGATAGACGATCAGATAGAAAGCATCGTCAACTCCGCAACAAACGTAAAGATCACCGGCGACGCTTATTATATAAGCGCCGACGGTGACGATGAAAACGACGGACGCTCACCCGAAAGCGCGTGGGCAACTCCTGATAAGCTTAAGACTGTAAGACTTAAGTACGGCGACGGCGTATTCTTCAGACGCGGAGACAGCTTCAGAATCGTAAATGCCATAGGTACTGTAAACGGTGTTACCTATTCGGCTTACGGAGAAGGCCCGAAGCCCCGTATCGTATGCTCTGTTGACGGTTCGGGAGCAGACAAGTGGGAAGCGACCGAATATAAGAATATCTACAGACTTGTTGAAAAGATACCCGGCAAGGACCGCGACGTAGGTACTATCGTATTTGACGGCGGTAAGGCATGGGGTATTCAGATCCAGAAGACAAGCGAGGGTAACAGACTTGAGATCGGCAGAGTCTTCAACGGTATTGAGTGGTTTGACACAACAACGGGCGCGTTTGAGGACCAGAGAGACCTTGATAACAACCTTGAATTTTACCACAACTGGGAAGAGGACACCGTATACCTTTACTGCAAGGACGGCAACCCCGGTGAGGTGTTTGAGTCTATAGAGCTTGTTGATAAGGGACATGGAATAAGCCTTGGAAGCAATATCGGAGTAGTAATTGATAATATCGAGATATTCGGCTCAGGTTCGCACGGTATCGGCGGCGGTACGATAAAGGACGTTACTGTTCAGTACTGCGTTCTTAAGTGGATCGGCGGTTCTATCCAGGGCAAGGGACTATTTGGAAGAAACTACGGCGTGCGCTTCGGTAACGCTGTGGAATCTTATGGCTCAAGTGAAAACTTTACGATAAGATATTGCTACGCTTCCCAGATATACGACTGCTGTTGGACTGTACAGTTCCAGCAGGCGGCAGTTATGAAGAATATTCATATGTACGGAAACGTAACCGAATACGCGAATACCGGTCTTGAGGTATGGCAGAATGGCGGCGTTCTTTCGGGAATGCAGCTTCATAATAACTATACGCGCTTTGACGGCTACGGATGGAGCCATCAGAGACCGAACAAGGATCCTAACTTCTTCTACGGTGCAGGCGAGGTCGCAAGATATAATAACGATAATGATGTTTCGTATAATATCAACCTTTTCTCGTCAAAGTATTGCTTAAAGGCGCGTCCCGTAGGACCTGATTTCTATAATTTCCACGATAACGTGTATATTATGGAAGAGGATAAGTATATAGGCTGGATACCGGAAGATCCGATAAGCTGCGAGCTTCCAATGACGGTCACACCTTATGATGAGGAGACGATTACACGCCTGCAGGATATGGGCTTTGAATCGGGAAGCAAATATTATATCACCGAAAAAGAGCCTCTTGGCGATATGTATAAGCTCTGTATCCCCAAGGAATAAAGAATACAGCATAGTAAAAACCGACGGTCAACTCCGTCGGTTTTTGCATTTTTCCGCTTATTATGATTGACAAGTGCAAAATACTATGGTAAAATTAAAAGATAAGAAAAAAACAAAAAGGGGGTGAGCATATGAGTTATAAGGACGATTTCTGGGATATTTCAAAGCTTGTTCCGAGGAAAAGTATAAAAGAGCTGAAAAACACGGGCGCGGACACAAGTGCCGTGCAGATAGAATTCGGCGAAGAAAAGAAAAATCTGTCCTATCCTCTTGATTTTGAAAGCTTACGC
>JAFQPF010000001.1 GCA_017411885.1 Clostridia bacterium | reverse complement strand
TCACACCGCATTCCTTGAGAAATATACTGCTCATATAAGAGGGCGTTACCGACGCGCCGGCGGCAATATCGGAAAGACTTATATCGCTTCTGAAATTGTTCCTGATATAAAGCATCGCCTTTTGCACCCTTGACATATGACCGTGCTTGTGAGTGTTGTTTATCCTGCATATTTTACCGAGGATACTGTTAAGTAAAGAAAAGCTGTATTCATCGTCGTTGTCACGCGAGGCAAGATTAAGCTCGTGCATTACCGCGGCAAGATATTTTGCGTCTGTGTCCGAGAGCATAACGCTGTCCGAATTAAATACAGATGAAAGCCTGTATAATATATTGCTGTCACAGATCTCCCCCATAAACATAAGCGTAATAACCTCTGTGCCGGAGGTTATTACCTTGTGGAAGTTAACCGGAGTCATAAAAAACAACATATTCTTTTCTATTTTATGCTCTATTCCGTCTATTATGTAGCTGCCGCTTCCGGATATTATCAGCTCGATCTCATAAAAGTCGTGCCAATGTGTCGGATAGCTGTTAATGGTCTTTTCTTTTACCATTACTTTTTCGTTTTTGATCTTTTGTAATCCTGTATACCTGTCTATCATAATGAATCACCAATAATATTTTACAACATAATCGTAAAAAAAGCAATGTTTTTTCATAAATTTACAATGCACGCTTTTTCAAAAAGTTATATACTGTATCCGAAAAACAAAAAAGGAGATAAATCTGATGAAGCTGTTTATTGATACTGCGAATATTGAAGAGATAAAGGAAGCCAATGATCTTGGCGTGATATGCGGTGTTACCACAAACCCCTCGCTTATAGCCAAGGAGGGCAGGGATTTTAAGACTGTAATTGATGAGATTACTCAGATTATAGACGGACCTATATCTGCCGAGGTGATAAGCCTTGACGCTGACGGTATGGTCGAAGAGGCGATCCCTCTTGCGCAGATGAATAAAAATATTGTAATTAAAATTCCTATGACGAGTGAAGGGCTTAAGGCTGTAAAAAGGCTTGCCGCGATGGGCATACGTACCAACGTGACGCTTATTTTCTCGGCATCGCAGGCATTGCTCGCCGCACGTGCGGGTGCTTCCTACGTAAGCCCGTTTTTAGGCAGACTTGATGATATAGATTGCGACGGAATAGGGCTCATTTCCGATATCGTGGATATATTCTCGGCTCACTCGATTGAAACCGAGATCATATGCGCGAGCATCAGAAATCCGAATCACGTTACAGAAGCCGCAAAGCTTGGCGCGGATATCGCAACCGTTCCGTACGGTGTGATCATGCAGATGATAAAGCATCCGCTTACAGATGCCGGAATAGAAAGGTTCTTAAAGGACTGGGAAGGGCATTTGAACAGATAAACAAAAGCATCGGACAAACACTGTGTCCGATGCTTTTTTATTTTTCGTGGTCGGCTCTGAACTTAAGCGGCGATATACCCTTGTACCGCTTAAAGGTCTTGATAAAGTAGCTTAAGTCGTTAAAGCCGCAGGAAAGGGCTATCTCGGTAACAGGCATTTTACCCGATATAAGCATTTTTGAGGCGCGCTCTATCCTGTAGTCCACAAGATATTCGATCGGCGTTTTGTCTGTCATTTTTTTGAAGAAACGGCAGAAATATTTCGCTGAAATGTCACTTACGGCGGCAATATCCGACAGTCTTATATCCTTTGAATAATTTTCGCGCATAAATTCGATCGCTCTTTTTAGCTTTGCAAAATCACGCTCGTGCGGATTTTGCTTTTTTCTTTCGTAAAGCTTTTCGCTTATCACAGCCGAAAAGAAGCCGTATATCAGCGAGATAACGGCGAAATCACTGCTTTCGTCCTTGCACTGCAAACGAATTGAAAGCTCGTTTACTATACGCTCGATTCCGGGTGAGCTGTTGTGACTTATATACTCGCAAAGGTGAGTGCTTCGGTTAAGCAATTCCTTTATAAACCCCGCGCACCTGTTTTCTCCGGTAATTATTTCATCCGGGTGAAAAACTATGCATTCGTATTCGCATCCCTCGTGAGGTATAGCACCGTGAATGGTTTCGCTGTTTGAAATAAGAATATCCCCGGCTTTTGCCTTGTAGGCTTGTGCGTTTAAGCTTACGTCAAGCTGCCCATTTGTCACGCGGATTATTTCGATGGCAGAATGCCAATGGAGCACCATCTCATATTTGGGATGGTCGCTGTTTATTATATAAAGCTCGATCGGCAGCTCGGGCGTACCGTGGTGCTTGGTTTCGTTAAAGCTCATAATATCCCCTCGGATAATTGATCATAAAAGTAACTATGTTATCATTATATCCTTTTTTCAGCATAATTTCAAGAGCGATGTAATTGTCGCTATGTACGAAAAAACACGCGTATATTTAGCAATACTTCACAAAAAAGTTCACAAAGAGCAAAAGGTGAATATAATTATACTTTATGTGTAAATTTTCCAAGTAATTAAGTCGGTTTGGTTTTATAATTAAATTGTAATATATAAATTCTGAAAGGAAGCACTACTATGGAAAACAGACTTATAGGAGATTACCCGGTTATCGGAATACGTCCGACCATCGACGGTCGCCGTGGACCGCTTAAGGTAAGGGAATCGCTTGAGGAGCAGACTATGAATATGGCGCGCGCGGCGGCAAAGCTGTTTGAGGAAAATATAAGATACTCAAACGGTGATCCCGTTAAGGTCGTTATCGCGGACACCACCATCGGACGCGTTGCCGAATCGGCGGCGTGTGCGGCAAAATTCAAAAAGGAAGGCGTTGACATTACGCTGACGGTAACGCCCTGCTGGTGCTACGGCTCCGAAACTATGGATATGGATAAGAATACGATAAAGGGCGTGTGGGGCTTTAACGGCACAGAGCGTCCGGGTGCAGTATATCTTGCGTCCGTCCTTGCCTCTCACGCGCAAAAGGGGCTTCCGGCATTCGGTATCTACGGTGAAAACGTGCAGGATATGGACGACGCATCCATCCCGGATGACGTTAGGGAAAAGCTTTTGCGCTTCGGCCGCGCGGCAGTCGCGGTGGCGACTATGCGCGGCAAATCGTATTTGCAGATTGGCTCGATATGTATGGGTATCGCGGGCTCTATAATTGATTGCGATTTCTTCGAGGATTATCTCGGAATGCGCGTTGAATCGGTTGATGAGGTTGAAATAATCAGACGAATGACCGAGGGCATATACGATAAGGAAGAATATGAAAAAGCCCTTGAATGGACTAAAAAATACTGCAAGGAGGGCTTTGACAAGAATCCGCCCGAATTGCAGAAGAGCCGCGAAAAGAAGGACGAGGAATGGGAATTTGTCGTTAAGATGATGTGCATCATCAAGGATCTTTTCAACGGCAATAAAAAGCTCCCGAAGGGCTGCGAGGAGGAAATGGTCGGACACAATGCCATCGCCGGCGGCTTCCAGGGGCAAAGACAGTGGACCGATTTTTACCCGAACTGCGATTTCCCCGAGGCTATGCTCAACTCGTCATTTGACTGGAACGGCGCGCGTGAGCCTTATATACTCGCGACCGAAAATGATACGCTCAACGGCGTATGTATGCTTTTCGGAAAGCTGCTTACAAACACCGCGCAGATATTTGCCGACGTAAGAACCTGCTGGAACACAGATTCTGTAAAGAGAGTTACAGGCTATGAACTTGAAGGTAATGCAAAGGAGGCAGGCGGTATTATTCACCTTATCAATTCGGGTGCGGCTTGTATAGATGCCTGTGGTGAGGTTAAGGATGAAAACGGAAACGGCATAATCAAGCCTTTCTGGGAAATGAGCGAAGCCGATCAGAGAGTTTGCCTTGATGCGACTACGTGGAATGCGGCAGACCTTGGTTATTTCCGCGGCGGCGGATATTCCTCGCGTTTCCTTACAAGAAGCGAAATGCCCGCTACGATGATGAGGCTTAATCTTGTAAAGGGACTTGGTCCTGTAATGTATATATGCGAGGGTTGGACTGTCGGACTTCCCGACGATGTGTCGGATATACTCTGGAAGCGTACCGACTACACCTGGCCCTGCACCTGGTTTGCGCCGAGAATTACGGGCAAAGGCCCGTTTGCGTCCGCATACGATCTTATGAACAACTGGGGAGCTAACCACGGCGCTATCAGCTACGGGCATATCGGAGCAGATATTATCACGCTTTGCTCAATGCTTCGCATACCCGTGTGTATGCATAATATACCCGAAGAAAAAATGTTCAGACCTGCGGTGTGGAGCGCGTTTGGTATGGACAAGGAGGGACAGGACTACAGAGCCTGTGCCGCTTACGGACCTCTTTACAGATGAGGAGCAAGGTTATGTACGAAAGAATACCCAGACCGGTGTTGGTATCGGATTTTGTAAAGATATACACACCGTCAGCCGACATTTACAACGGCGTTGACACGAATAATTTCAAACACGGTATTAAGTATACTGAGTGGATAACGAACGATTTTTCTCCGCTTCTGGTCGGCGACACATGGCATATTGTCGGTATAACACATCCAAGGCCGAAAAGCCTTGTTGATGATTACAATTACTCGCCCGGCGACGTACACGAGGCTGAGTATCAGCTTTTTCATTGCACGGCAAGCGGAAGGCTATTCGGAGATGTCTTTTACGAAAATTCATTTACAGACCGTGAAAAGATATTATACCCTCAAAGCCGTCCGGGAGAAGCAAATGAGATATGGGCACCCCATATGATGCTACACGGGGATAAGGTTAAGATCGTATACAGTCCAAGGAATATGAGAGTAGCAGAGACTACCGATTTCAAGAGCTTTGAAACGGGAAAGGTACTTTTTGAAACAGAGAGCTTTTCTGCGCGTGACCCGTATATTTTCCTTGATAAAGGTATTTACTACTGCTTTTATGCAATAGATAATCGTACCGAATACAGAACATCAAGGGATTTTGTAAGCTGGTCGGAAGCACACGTGCTTCAGGTTAATCCGTGGAGAAACGCATCAAACGAATCACCGTTTATAATGAAGCGCGGAAAATACTATTATCTGTTATGGTGTATCTGTGACGGAAGATGTGGATGCTATGATAACCGCACCTTTGTTTTTGCATCAGACACCATAGACGGACTTGCAGATACGGCACCGATAGCGATGCTGCCCGGACACGCGCCCGAGATAATAACCGATGAATCGGGAAGCTATCTTCTGAGCGTGTATTACCCTGAAAACGGAATAAGCGCGGCAAAAATTGATTGGGTGACTTAAAGAATTAAACGTCGGGTTATGCTATTAACCCGGCGTTTTAATTTTGCTCTTGCAAAATAACGATAAATGTTGTATCATATAATAAAGACAAAAAGATAGTGACGGAGAAATAAATGAAAATATCTGTTCTTGGTACCGGAACCTGGGCAACCGCGCTTGCGCAGGTGCTTGCCGATAACGGCAACACGGTCGTTATGTACGGCATAGACAAATTTGAAATAGACGATATCAATGCGCATAAAAATACGCGTTATTTTGACGATGTGATATTGCCAGACGGCATTACGGCGACCGATGATATAGAGAGCTCGCTTAAGGATGCAAAGCTTATGCTTATTGCTGTGCCGACAAAATTCGTGGCGTCGGTGCTTGAAAAGGCAAAGCCTTATATAAACTCTGACATAACCGTTGTAAACGCGAGTAAGGGCTTTGATCCGAATACAAATAACCGTATGACCGATACGGTAAGGCGGGTGCTCGGCGACGTTATAAGTACGCCTGTCGTATCAGTAATAGGACCGAGCCACGCCGAGGAGGTAATACTCAGAAGACTTACCTCGATCTGTGCGGTGTCGGTAGATAAGGCGGCGGCAGAAAGGGTGCAGCAGGTTTTTTCGAACCGATATATGCGTCTGTATGTGAATACCGACGAGATCGGCGCGGAATACGCGTCTGCTATGAAAAACGTGATCGCGCTTGCTTCGGGAATGCTTGTCGGACTCGGGTATGGGGATAACGCAAAGGCGGCGCTCGTTACGCGCGGCCTTGCCGAAATGACGAGATACGCGCTTGCCAAGGGCGGACTTGCGGAAACTCTTATCGGGCTTACGGGAGTGGGGGATCTTGTTGTAACCTGCTTCAGTGTGCATTCCCGAAACTATCAGGCGGGACTGTATATCGGCAAGAACGACAGCGTAGAGGAGTTTTTCAAGGAAAACAAAAAGACGGTAGAGGGAATATACTCCTGTAAGGTGGTGTATGAGGATTCGCAAGGCTATGATTTTGAGATGCCGATAACGCGAGAGCTTTACCGTATACTGTTTGAAAACAAGCGTCCGTCTCAGGCGCTTATTGACATAATGGGCAGACCGCTTAAGGATGAATAAGGATAAAAAGCGCTTTCGTTATCGGAAGCGTTTTTTATTTCAAAAAAAGAGTGAGTGTTTTTTAAGATACATTTGTAAAAAGATTGGTTTTGGAAGTTTTCCCTACTACTTTTGAGCATACTGTTGAAATCCTCTTGAAAATATGTTATACTGTTTCGGGAATCATATTATACGGAGGTGCGCGGTGTCTTTTGTTGAAAAAAGTATGGAAAAAAAGCCGTCTGTGAGCTCATCAAGGCTCTCGGAGCTTTCTTATCTCAACGTCCTGTTCACCCTTATGGTGATATGCGTGCATATCTTCTCGGAGCCGATAACAAAGCTTGACAGGGCTTCATTTCAGTATTTTGCGGTTTTTGCACCCTGGAAGCTTTTTCAGTTTGTAACCCAGGCATTCATATTCTTAAGCGGACTTAAGCTTTTTATCAAAAAGCGCGACAACTTTGATATCAAAAGCTTTTATTTTGGCAGACTAAAACGCGTGCTTTTGCCCTATCTTGCGTGGGTAGTGATATATTACGCCTATTTCGTAGGGATCGGCTGGTATAAATTCTCGTTTGCCGAGCTTTTGCACTATATAGTCTTCGGTGACCTTGCGTCACACTTCTATTTTGTTATAATAATAGTCCAGCTTTATCTGTTGACGCCGCTTTTAGCACGGCTGTTCAAGTCCTGCTCTCCGTGGCTGCTCGCCATTTACGCATTTTTTATATCACTTTTGCTCGGTGAGTTTTTGCCGCAGATGTTAAGCTTTATTTCGCCGGATATAACCTTTGCCTACAACGACAGACTGTTTACCACCTATATCTTTTATTTTGTGACAGGTGCGGCGGTCGGAGCGAATTATACAGAGGTGACAGCGGCACTCAGACGCGCAAAGGTCAGCGTTTATACGGCGTTTGTTATCTCAGCCCTTCTTGATCTTGTGCTTTCATATCTTAATTCGCGTGGAATAATATACCTTTATTGGGGGTATTCGCTTCACTTTGCATACTGTGTATGCGCGATCGCGGCACTTTTGTGCTTCGCGAAAGGATTTGCTGAAAAGCATCCGATACCGGCTTTGCCCGTAAGACTTGCGGATGCCTCAAGCTATATGTTATATTTGTCCCATATCCTCATAATTTTTGCAGGCAGATACTTCATTATCGACCGATTGAGCACAGATATCGGCGTGAGATTTGTCATCACTCTCGCTCTTCTCGCCCTGTATATAGTGCTTTCGGTTGCATTATGGAGCTATGTCAAGAGAATAATGAGGAAATCGCGCAAATGAATATATAAACGTTTGCGCGGAAAAAATATATTAAATATCGCAAAGCCTTGCGCTTGTGCGGTATATTTGCCGAAAACGGCAGGAGGTAAAATTATGAAAAAATTATTTGCACTTTTACTCGCGCTTCTTATGGTTGCTACCTGTTTCACAGGCTGCTTCGGAAGCAAGAACGACGTTACCGACGACTCGCAGTCTGTAGAGGACAGCGCAAGTGAAGAAATGGGCGATGTTATCGTAGAAGATACCGAAGATGTCGCAGACGAGGGTGGTGCTAAGTACACAGTTGACATCACTCTCACCGAAAGCAACCCTGATGCTGAAACAAACGATGTTTCTACCGCTGATATCGCAGCAGGTGTTAAGGAGCTTCTCGGCGAAAACTATCTTCCTTCAATGCCCCTTGATAACGAGTTTCTTTCTGAAACATACGGTGTTAAGGCTGAGTGGATCGATAACTTCTATGCAGAAATTCCTATGATCGGCTTCCATCCCGATGCATTTATTGCAATAAAGGCTGCTGAAGGTCAGGCAGACAGCGTTGAAGCGGCTCTTAATGACTTTCTCACCTATAACAAGGAAAGCGCTATTCAGTATCCCGCAAACCTTCCCAAGGTAAACTCCGCAAGAGTATACAGACTCGGCGATTACGTGTTCTATATTCTTCTTGCCGCAGTACCGGATGAGTATATGGACAACGAAGAGGGTGCTTTTGACTTCGCAGTTGAGAGCAACGAAAACGTAGTAAAGAAGATAAACGAGATCCTCGCGAAGTAATTTTGTTAACGGAGATTTGAAATGGTATTCAGCAGCGTAGTATTTTTATTCAGGTATCTGCCTCTTGTACTGCTATTGTATTTTGCAGTACCTAAGTGCGCTAAAAATTTCATACTGTTTGCTTTCAGCCTGTTGTTTTATGCGTGGGGAGAGCCTGTCTACGTTGTGCTGATGATCTTTTCAACGATCGTTGACTATACTCACGGCTATCTTGTTGATAAGTATAAAAAACAAGGACGTATGGGCGCCGCAAGGGCGGCGCTCATTTCCTCTGTTGTGATAAATCTCGCCTTGCTTGGTTTTTTCAAGTACACGGGATTTGTTGTAAACAACTTAAATGCGCTTTTAGGCTTGAATATACCCTTTAAGGGAGTCGCGCTTCCTATCGGTATATCATTCTATACCTTCCAGACGATGTCTTATACGATAGACGTCTACAGAGGCGAAGCGCAGATGCAGAAAAACATTATCTCATTCGGCGCGTACGTCGCGCTTTTCCCTCAGCTTATTGCAGGACCTATAGTGCAGTACAAGACTATTGCAGAGCAGCTTGAAAAGCCGATAATCAATACCGATATGTTTTCAAGCGGTGCTATGCGCTTCGTTATAGGACTTGGCAAAAAGGTGCTTTTGGCAAATACCGCGGGCGAGATATTCGATACTATAACAGGTAACGGAGTCGCAGGACTTTCGGCGCTTGGCGCGTGGCTTGCGATAATTGCATATACCTTCCAGATCTATTTTGATTTTTCGGGCTATTCGGATATGGCGATAGGTCTCGGAAGAATATTCGGATTCAAATTCCTTGAAAACTTTAACTATCCCTATATGTCGAAAAGCGTTACCGAATTCTGGAGAAGATGGCATATCTCTCTCGGAAGCTGGTTCAGGGATTACGTATACATTCCGCTTGGCGGAAACAGAACGACTAAATTCGGTCATATAAGAAACATTCTCATAGTGTGGCTCCTGACCGGTGTATGGCACGGAGCAAACTGGAACTTTATGTTTTGGGGAATATATTACGGCTTGCTTTTGCTTGTCGAAAAATTCTTCCTTGCAAAATACCTGAAGCGCGCACCGGCGATAGTTTCTCATATCTACACACTTGTGATAGTAGTCGCGGGATGGGTGTTCTTCGTGTTTGAAACGCCCGCCGATATAGGCGCATTCTTTATGGCGATGCTTGGCGCAAACGGTGCGCTTGATCCGACTTCGCTTTATACTCTTGCAAACAACGCTCTGCTTTTTGTGATACTCGCAGTTGCTTCCACCGATCTTCCCAAAAGGCTTGCGAACAGATTCTTCGGGGAAGAGGCAAAGCCTGTGGTGTGGTCCTTGGGCAGACTTGCATATATAGCGGTATTCTTTGTGATAGCTACCGCGTTTCTTGTAAACTCAACCTACAATCCGTTCTTGTATTTCAGATTTTAACAGGGGGCAGTAATGAAAAAAGCAAAAATTACGGTTATAGTTTTCTTCCTTGCCTTTATTGCCGTTCTGAGCATAGCAAGTATGGTGAATCCGGTGCGCGAATATTCCGAGAGCGAAAACAGAAATCTCGAGCAGATGCCAGAAATTTCGCTTGGAGCGATATTTGACGGAAGCTTTACAAAGGGGTACGAGGATTTTGTCGTCGACCAGTTCGTATGGCGCGACACTTGGATAAAAATAAAATCGGGTATTGAAAGAGCTATCGGAAAAACTCTTTCCAACGGCGTATATTTTGCCCGTGACGGTTATTTTATTGAACATAAGAGCAACTCGGATATAGATGCGGAGTTACTTGAAAAAAACATAGGCTTTCTTGAGGGCTATACACAGAAAATGAGCGAGCTTGAGGGTGTAAACGCGCTCGTTGCGATAGCCCCGACAGCTTCGCTTATCCACTCGGACAAGCTTCCCGCGTTCAACGATGAATACGACTGGAGCGCGATGCTTGAAAGAGTAAAGGAAGCGACAGGCGAGGGCTTTGTTGACCTTGCAAGTGCTTTGTCGGCGCATAAGGACGAGTATATCTATTACCGCACAGACCACCATTGGACGACCGACGGCGCGTATTACGCGTACTGTGAGATAGCACGCCGATTCGGCTTTGAGCCGCTTGCTGTTACCGAATTTGAAAGAGCAGTGCTTAGCGAGGATTTTTACGGAACGGTCATCGCAAAGGTAAATGCCGCATCAAAGCCTGACATTATGGTAGGCTACGAGCCGAAGACAGAACAGGAGCTTAAGGTCGATTTCAATATGGGCATGAAAAAAAGTGACACGCTCTACGCGCCCGAAAAGCTTGAAACAAGAGACAAATACGCGTATTTTCTCGGCGGAAACGATGCGCGCGTGCAGATAGATACAGGGCATGATAACGGCAGAACACTTATTATTGCCATGGATTCGTAGGCAAACTGCCTTGTACCCTTTCTTACAGCGAATTTTGAGAGTTTTTACGTCGTGGATCTCAGATACTTCAATTTAGGAGTCGTTGAATACGCAAAAACGCTTGGAAATATCACCGATTCGCTCGTGCTTTACAACGCTTCGGGCTTTGCATCCGATAGGTACGTTTTCAAGCTCGCAAGATAAATTTGTGTCGATAAATTAAAAAAATTATAAAAAATACGTTTTTTCACTTGCAATATAAAGTTTTTTGTAATATAATTATTTAGGCGATAACTTTTAAGGTATAAAAAACGGAGGATTTGGAAATGAGCAAACTTCATATTATCGACCATCCCATGATCCAGCACAAGCTTACTATAATGAGAAGCAAGAAGACAGGAAGCAAGGACTTCAGAGAGCTTCTTGACGAAATCGCGATGTTTATGGGCTATGAGCTTACACGCGATCTTCCTCTTAAGGATATAGAAATAGAAACACCTGTTTCAAAGATGACAGCAAAGACTATCGCAGGCAAGAAGCTTGCGATCGTTCCGATACTCAGAGCAGGTCTTGGTATGGTAGACGGACTTTTGAGCCTTCTTCCTGTAGCCAAGGTTGGACATATCGGTCTTTACAGAGACCCCGAAACCCATCTGCCTGTTGAATATTACTGCAAGCTTCCTTTTGATATTGAGGAAAGAATGGTCATCGTTGTAGACCCGATGCTTGCGACCGGCGGAAGCGCATCCGACGCTATTCAGATGCTTAAGGATAAGGGCTGCACCAATTTAAGACTTATGTGCCTTGTAGCGGCTCCCGAGGGTGCTGATAAGGTTATGAAGGATCATCCGGACGTTGATATCTTCGTTGCGGCGCTTGATGAAAAGCTTAACGAGCACGCGTATATCGTACCCGGACTCGGAGACGCCGGCGACAGACTTTTCGGCACAAAGTAAGCTTACGAATATAATACATCAAGGGGTATGTTGCTTTGGCAATATGCCCTTTGCTTGGTAAGGGACGTTTATGCGAACACTTTATATAGGCAAAAACGATGCGGGGCAAAGGCTTGATAAGTTCGTGATTAAAAGCTTAAAGGCTTTTCCGCACTCGCTTTTATACAAATCGATAAGGACTAAAAAGATCAAGGTCAACAGAAAGCGCACCGAGCCGGGGTATATTCTCTGCGAGGGCGATACGGTTGAAATGTTTATCTCTGAGGAGTTTTTTGAGGCGGATGCCTCGGAAAACGCCTTTATGAAGCTAAAGCCCTCGCTTGATATAGTATACGAGGATGAAAATATCCTATTAGTCAATAAGCAGCCCGGGCTTATAGTACACTCGGATGAAAACGAGGAGGTAAACACGCTTATAGGGCATATAAAGGCTTATCTTTACCGAAAGGGAGAATATAAGCCCGAAAACGAGCAGTCCTTTGCGCCATCCCTTTGTAACCGGATAGACAGAAATACCGGAGGACTTGTGCTTGCGGCAAAAACTGCGGCGGCACTCAGGTTTTTTAATGAAAAAATAAAGCAGAGAGAGCTTGATAAATACTATCTTTGCGCGGTTCACGGCAGAATGCCCAAGCGCGAGGACACGCTTTGCGGATACCTTAAAAAGGACGGCGACCGTAATATTGTGGACATAAGCACAAAGCGCACCACGGGGTATTCCGAGATAATCACGAAATATAAGGTGCTTGAGGAAAAGGGAGATTTAAGCCTTCTTGAAATCGAGCTTGTTACCGGAAAAACACATCAGATAAGAGCGCATCTGTCGTCTATCGGCCATCCTCTGCTCGGTGACGGAAAATACGGAATTAACCGTGACGACCGAAAGGCAGGCTACGCTTTTCAGGCGCTTCATGCATACAGACTCGTATTTTCGTACGCAAAAAGCGGCGGAGAGTTTGATTATCTTTCTTCGCAAAGCTTTAATACTGACTTGTCAAAGATATATTTCCTTAAGGAATTCGACTCGTATAAACGCTATTTTGAAAAATAAACGGTAAGTGTCGCGTATGCGATACTGCTTGGAGATACAATGAACACTATATACAAAAGTCCCGAGAGGACACAAGAGCCTGTTATAAAAGAAGCAAAAACAGGTGCAAAGCGGATAAAGCTGTGGCAGAATATCCTTTTTTGGATAATAGGCTCTGTACTTGTGAATTTCACACTTGAGATATTACAAAGACGCTCGCTTACGGGCGCGCTTATACATACCTTTACCCGCGGTCATATCTTTCTCATAAATACCGCGCTGATACTTCTTTCAACCGTGTTTATGCTTATAGTAAAGCGAAAGCTGTTTGCTTTTGCTTTGCCTGCAAGCCTATGGCTGCTTGTGGGTATAACCAATACGATACTTTTGTCCTTCAGACCGCTTCCGATATCCTTTTCGGATTTCAGACTTGTCGGAGAGGCGACGCAGATATTCGATCTTTATCTGAAGCCTTGGCAGATAATACTTATAGCAGTCGGACTTGTCGCGCTTGTCGCAGGCTTAGTGTTGCTGTTTATAAGGGGAAAGAAATTCGAGTGTACGGGAAAGGCAGTTCTTTGCGTATTTTTGGTATCAATCATTCTGCTCGGTGCTTATGCGGTGACGGTAAGTATATTTGATTTCTTTCCGCGTACAAGCGAAACACCGAATGAATTTTACGAGCGCAACGGCTTTGCGTATAACTTCTTCAAAAGCGCAGGCAGAGCAGGCGTATACGTGCCCGCTGGCTATTCCGAGGATTCGGTTGACAAACTTATAAACGAGATCGAAAGCTCATCTGTCGATCCTGAAGTGCCGGTTGCAGTAACTAAGGAAAACCCGAATATTATCGTTATCCAGCTTGAATCCTTTATGGATATGACCTGGATGCACGGTATAAATATGACCAAGGATCCTACCCCTAATTTCAGAAAGATCAAGGAAAACGGGCCGAGCGGATATCTTTTTGTGCCTTCATACGGCGGAGGCACGTCAAACGTCGAGTTTGAGGTGCTTTCGGGAATGAATCTTGACCATTTCGCGATCGGCGAATCACCGTATTATACCTTGCTCAAGAAGAACGTGCTTACCGATGCCGCTCCTTTTAATATGCGGGAGCTCGGATATACGGCGCACGCGATACATAACCACAACGCGCTCTTTTACGAGAGAAACAACGCGTATAATAATCTCGGCTTTGATACCTTTACGCCTATCGAATATATGAACGGGCTTTCGTTCAACTGCCTTACCTGGGCGAAGGATGATATCATCACAAGCGAGGTTATAAGCGCGCTTGACTCAAGCGAGGGCAGAGATTTCGTATTTGCCGTGTCGGTGCAAGGGCACGGACCCAATCCGACTTGGGTAGGGCCGAGTGAATTTGAGGATTATATTGAGGTGACTGCCGATAATCTGACCGATGAAGCAAGCAGGGCGCTCAGCTATTATGCAAGCACTATCCATGAAATGGATAAGATGATCGGCGAGCTTGTAAAAGAGCTTGAAGGCTACGGCGAGGACTGTGTGCTTGTACTGTACGGTGACCATCTGCCGGCAGTTGATTTCAGCGTAAACTACTTAAGCGCGCCGAACGCGTATACGAGTGAATACGCAATATGGTCAAACTTCGGTCTTGAAGCTGAGGATAAGGACCTTGAAACCTATCAGCTTTTAGCGCATACGCAAAGCTTGCTCGGCTTTTCACAGGGTGTGCTTACAAGGCTTCATCAGGGATATGCGGACACCGAGGATTATCAGGAAAAATTAAAGCTTCTTGAGTTTTCGATGACCAACGGCGAGAACACAGAGCGCTCTGACACAATTAAATATTCGACTCATCCGGTAAGAATAAGCGAAATAAGCATTGATTCGGGCGATATAATGGTGCATGGCGAAAACTTTACGCCATACAGTAAGATAACGGTCGGGGGAAATATCCTCGAAACGGTCTTTGAAAGCCCGGAGCTTATAATTGCCGATGCCGACTCTGCCGGCGATTACAGCGATATAGCGGTCAGTCAGTTAGCGCGTGACAATATTACGGTTCTTGAAACAATAGTGATGGAATAAAAAATAAAACACCTCGAAAGTGAACTTTGATGCTTTCGAGGTGTTTTTAGTGCTTTTTCGCTAATATTTGATCCTTATAACCGTCTTGTCAAGCTCCTTTGACGGTGGGTAGCCGAAGTGCTTGAGATAACATCTGTAAAAGGCGGAATAGTCGGAAAAACCGCATTTTGCGTACACGTCTGTGGGCTTTGCGTCCCCCTGCAACGCCTTTTGCGCAAGGGCAAGACGCCTTGCGGTGATGTATTTTTTCGGTGTTGTCTGCAAATGCTTTGCAAAAATTCTATGCAGGTAGCTTTTTGAAATATAAAGCTCGCTGCACATCTGCTCAAGGCTTATGATGCTCGTAAGATTTTTCTCAATATACCGCATTGATTTTGAAAGAAGAGAGTCGGTCTCGTAGTTGTTAAGCGATATCTCCTTTGAGTGAGTGCTTGCGCAGGCGTAAATATAATAAAAGATCTCCTCGATCACGTCGGAGAGCACCTTTTTCAAGGCGTCGTCCTTAAAATGATTGCAAAAAAGATCAAGTTTTTCAAAGGTTTCGGCAAAGCCTGACGTGTTTTCAAGTGATATAACGTCTAAATTTTCGGGGAAAGAATTATATATTTCGGGGTGAATGATGCTTGTGTTGAAGATGATGTCGTAACGCTCGTAATCGCACTTGTTGAAGTAGATGATATGCGTTTTGTTTGGGCGTGTGAGTATCAGGCTGTTGTCCTTGACGTTGTACATTTTTTCGTTGACAACGTAGGTAAGATCGCCTTTTTTTACGAATATTATCTCAAATGCCTGATGCGTTTGCGCTTCAATGCCTTCCCAGCTCATATCGGTATATAAGAAATGGTTGTAGCTAATTTTGCTGTCGTAATATTCGGCAAAAGCCGTGCATTTCATATACAAGCTCCCCCCTTTGCGGTTTTTGTTGTGAGTATTATATCACAAGTGTGGACTTTTTGCAATACTTTTTATTTTTTTGCGATTTACAACAATTTACATTGAGTGTAAATGTGATATTATATAAACATAGACTCGAAAAGGAGAATTGATATGAATTTACCGACAGTATTTACAAAGGATAACTTACAGGTCAAGATTTTTGCCACAAGAAAAGAGATGGGCGATAACGCGGGACGCGACGTTGCTTACTTAATAAGAAAGCTGCAGGAGGAAAAGGACGAGATCAATATGATCTTCGCTGCGGCACCCTCACAGAACGAAACGCTTGCCGCTCTCGTGGCAGAGGAGGGCATCAAGTGGGAAAAGATTAACGCGTTCCATATGGACGAATATATAGGTCTTGACAAGGATGCGCCCCAGGGCTTCGGAAACTTTTTGAAGGAAAGACTTTTCGATAAGCTTCCTTTCAAGGCTGTTTACTATGTTTACGGAGAAAACGAAAGCGCAGAAGAGACCTGCGAAAGATATTCGCGCCTTATAAAAGATCATCCGATCGATATCGTCTGCCTCGGAATAGGTGAAAACGGACATATCGCGTTCAACGATCCGTGGGTTGCTGATTTTAACGATAAGGAGATCATCAAGAAGGTAGCGCTTGACCCTGTATGCCGCAATCAGCAGGTAAACGACGGATGCTTCAAGACTATTGACGACGTGCCGGAATACGCGCTTACGCTCACAGTTCCGACTCTCTTTAACGCGGACTATCTCTTCTGCACTGTTCCCGCAAGGACAAAGGCAGAGGCGGTTTATAATACGGTAAACGCCGAGATCAACGAAGAGGTCCCCGCAACTATTATGAGAAAGCACAGCGCGGCGATCATGTACTGTGATCCCGACAGCGCGGCAAAATTACTTAAATAAGGATCTGATACGACGTGATAAGAATAAAAAGCGATAAGATCATCGCCGGCGACTCTGTCGTTTCGGGATATGTATATATCGAAAACGGCAAAATCGCCGGGCTTACGCAGGAAGTAAAGAGTGCCGATAAAGAATACGATATGACCGGGCTTTACGTGTCGCCCGGATTTATCGATATGCATACTCACGGCGGCGCGGGATATGACTTTGTGGGAAGCACCGAGGATGTGGTAGCCGGAAGTAATTTTCACCTGACACACGGCACTACGTCTATATGCCCGACGATCTCCGCCGCACCGATAGACGTTATGGAAAAGGCGGTAAGGTCGGTCAAGGCGGCAATGGCAAGCGGTGAAGCCAAGTCCAATATTATCGGAGCGCACCTCGAGGGACCATATCTTTCAAAAAAACAGTGC
>JAFQPF010000059.1 GCA_017411885.1 Clostridia bacterium | reverse complement strand
TCATCTGTCCTCGTAAGGAACGTATGGTTTGTAGCTTGCGATAGCCTTGTATCCCGGACGGATGATCTTTTTTGCTGTCGTGATCTCCTCGATTCTGTGGGCGCACCAGCCAGTGATACGCGCTATCGCGAACAGGGGAGTGTAAAGCTCTGTCGGTATGCCGAGCATACGGTAAACGAGTCCTGAATAAAGGTCAACGTTAGCGCATATATCACGCTCAAGCCCAAGCTTTTCACGTAAAATGTTGGGCGAAAGTCTTTCTATAGCATCGAGTAAGTGGAAATCGTCGCTGTAACCGCGCTTTTCAGCAATCTTCTTTGCATATTTCTTGAGCGCGCAGGCTCTCGGGTCTGAGAGGGTATATATCGCGTGTCCCATACCGTAGATAAGACCGCTGTGGTCGTATTCCTCGCCGTTTGCGATACGCTTTAAGAAATCCGCAACCTCAGTATCGTCATAAATATCCTTGATTCCAGCCTTCATACAGTCAAACATTTCCTGAACCTTGATGTTAGCACCGCCGTGACGAGGTCCCTTAAGCGAGCCGATTGCCGCCGCCACCGCAGAATATGTGTCTGTGCCCGAGGATGATACCGTTCTGCAGGTAAAGGTCGAGTTGTTACCGCCGCCGTGCTCAGCCTGAAGAATGAGGCAAAGGTCTAACAGATGCGCATCCTCTTCGGTATATGAGCCGTCGGGGCGAAGTATACGTAAGAAGTTCTGCGCCGTATTGTGATTGTTAAGTGGATTGTGGATCATAAGGCTGTCGCCACAGAATACGTTTCTGTATACGGCATATGACTGAGCTGCAATGATAGGCAAGCGCACCATAAGCTCCATGCTCTGACGTACTACGTTGTTAAATGACGTATCATCGGGATTATCGTCGTATGAATAAAGTGAAAGCACAGAGGTCGCAAGCTTGTTCATGATCGAACGGTTGGGAGCCTTCATAATTATGTCCTCGGTAAAACGGGGCGGAAGCTCTCTGTAGGAATCAAGAAGCTTGTCGTAGTTTGCAAACTGCTCGCGTGTGGGAAGCTCGCCAAAGAAAAGGATGTAGGAAACCTCCTCAAAGCCGTATCTTCCTTCCTTGACGTAGCCGTCTATAAGCTCGTTGATCTTGTAGCCTCTGTAGTAAAGCTCACCCTCGATCGACATCTTGTCGCCCTCGTTGATGATATATCCGTGGGCGTTACCGATTCGCGTTATGCCCGCCATAACGCCGGTGCCGTCGGGATTACGCAGACCGCGCTTTACGTTGTAATGGTCAAAATACTTTTTAGGTATGCTGTATATATCCTTGCAATACTCCTGAAATTCGGCAAGAATATCGTTCTGATCCTCTGATTTAATATTGTTTTCGTTCATAACCGATCTCCATTCTGCCTAAAAAAGGCATAGACGCTGTGGGAATAATTTTTCAAAGACTGAATATAAATTAAATATCTGACCTTGAAAATTATTATATAACATTGTATCACACATTTATGTGATTTGCAAGAGCAAAATTACAAACTTGCAAAATGTTCACAAAAAGTTAATATAAGATAAAAGGAGCTTGTTAAGATAATGAAAATCAAAACAGTATTGTCGCTTATAATTGTAACACTTATAACAGGTGTGTATTTTATGTCGGAAATGATCGTGTATGCCGATGAAGAAAGCTTGGTTGCAAAGGGCGAAAACAGAAACAGCACAATTTCACTCAAGGCCGATAGCATATCTCCTCTTGAAAGCCTTGAGCAAACAGTAAAGCAGTATGATGCTCAAAGCTTTGACAAGAGCTTTGATATTGAAATTTTTGAATCGGACACTTGCACAAAATCAACGCTTTACGACTATATCGTTTCTGTAGTTATGTCTGAAATGCCGTATACGTTTGAAAAAGAAGCACTTAAAGCTCAGGCGGTTGCAACACGTACTTATACGCTTAAGCTGTTTGAGGATGAAAGCAGGCATAAATATGCAAGCGTTTGCACAGACCCATCACATTGCTCAGCTGCGCTTGACAGGGAAGCATTCATAAGAAAATACGGTGAAGAAGCGTACAATAAAGCCTATGATGCGGTCAGCGCGGTGGTAGATGAAACCGACGGTGTGGTGATAAAGTATAATGATGAGCTGTGCACAGCGGTCTATCATTCGTCGTCCTACGGTGCGACCGAAAGCTCGTATAATCTGTGGGGAAGCTACACTCCGTATCTTTTATCTGTAAAAACTCCGGAAACTTTACCGCCGCAAAGCGTGAGCGTAAACGCTTCCGCTATAAATGCAGGTAGCGCAAATCAAATCAGCGTAAAATATAACGATACCGGCAGATGCAGTCATATTGTAGTAAACGATAATGAGATAAAGTCCTCCAAGCTAAGAAGTATGCTTGGGCTTAAATCAAGCAAATTTGAACTGAAAAATAAGGGAAACGAGCTTGTATTTACTGTATATGGTTATGGCCACGGAATCGGTATGAGCCAATACGGAGCTAATGAAATGGCAAAATCCGGATGCGATTATAAGGAGATATTGACTCATTATTACACAGGCGTTGAGGTCGTGAATATGTAAAAAAACGGTTGTGGATTATTTCCACAACCGTTTTTATAGTTAGTCAACTATTGGTATTTCAAGATAACCCGTCCATTTTGCGAGATAACGTGACAGGATGGTGGAGTCAACAGGCGTTAACTCAAGATCCAAGTCGAGATCACAACCGTTAAAGTCGTAATCTGATTCCGAATATCCCGTCCACTTGGCAAGATGGCGGCTTAAAATTACCGAGTCGGATGAATCGGTTTCACCGTTACCGTCGGCATCGCCGTAAACGATGGTATGATCCAGCTTTTTAATTATCACAAAATCACTGTCCATGAGCTCACCGTCAATAGTAACGTAATATACTACATTTTCTTCATAAGGAACTACAAAGTCAACTCCGTAAAGGTCAAGTGAATTAAGAGTTTCATTAATGGTTATCGTATCTATAGCCTCACCGTCGGGTGAATTTTTGCGAAGAGATACGCTTATGTCGCTATGCGAGCCGTATCCTCGGTTTACCACGTCAGCGTAAATTACCGCATCACCCTCTGTATTGATACCGTAACCGATTTTTTCAAGGCTCAGAGCCTCACGGCTTAGCGTCACGGTAGTGCTGTTGTCCGTATCATCATATTCGTCAAGACTGTTATCGGGCATTACCGTGATTTTAACGCTGTGCGGAGCAAAGTCGGAATCAAGCTTGTAATATAGTGACACCTCGCGTCTTGTACCCGGAAGCAATGGATCGGTTATATAAGATTCTGATATAATTTCGCCGCCCATCGCAGTAATCGCTACCGTGTAAGCGTTGACCGTCAATTCTCCGTTGTTAACGATCTCGGTTGATAATTCAAGATTGTTTCCGCCAACG
>JAFQPF010000058.1 GCA_017411885.1 Clostridia bacterium | reverse complement strand
GTGCCGATACTCCTGACGGCGTTCCGATCGGATGGAAAGCAAAGTACGGCAAAGGTGCCTTTGTTGTTGATAATATCGGTATGTACGACAAGGCTATGCGCGGCT
This sequence comes from Clostridia bacterium, assembly GCA_017411885.1. The sequence continues at coordinate 4,082 of JAFQPF010000058.1, read as the reverse complement.
TTTATACGGCGTCATTCAGCCTGCTTTCGGACGTGTGCGTGTATCCGGTAGTTAATTCCTCGGTTTATTATCTTGATGACTTTCCTTCGCAGATCCCCAGCGGAGACAGCATATACATACAGCGCGATTATCATACGACCATCCGCGATTTCTATATAAACATCTGGTGGCCGGACATGCTTAATTATGCCGATGAGTACGGGCTTAAATACACAGGTCTTGCAATTGAGACCTACGATGATACAGTGAACGGAAACACTAACGCCGCACCTGATACGGGCATTTTCCTCAATTTCGGAAATATGCTCTTAAGAAAGGGAGGAGAGCTTGGGTATCACGGGTATAATCACCAGCCGCTTTGCCTTGGAAACAGCGATTACAAGGGGCTTTACGATTATAATACGTGGGAATCGGAGTCTGCGATGAAGTCGGCGTTTGACGAGCTTATTTCGCTGTGCGATACGTTGTTCACAGATGCGGAGTTTTCACTTTACGTGCCTCCGTCCAATCTTCTGTCCAAAGAGGGCAGGCAGTTTCTGATAAAAGAATATCCTCACATAAAAACGATCTCCGGAATATATTTCGAGGATGCGGCGGATGCTGAGCTTGATTTCAGCTGTGTGCAGGAGTTTGCAGTGGACGAAAACGGTATCGTGGATCAGCCGCGTGTAGTTTACGGCTTTTTGATGGATGATTTCTTAAGAATCGCATCTGTATCCGAATTGTATCTGCATTTTGTAAACAGCTATTTTACCCACCCCGACGACGCGCTTGACCCGGAGCGCGGTGCAGAGCATGGATGGGAGGCTATGAAGCGTAGGTTTGACGATTATCTGACCTGGCTTTATAATTCGGCACCCGGGCTTCGCAATCTTACGGGAACAGAGGCTTCCGGCGCTGTTCAGAGGTTTGCGGCGGCAGCACCTCATACCGAGCTTGCCGATGGGAACTTGAAAATTACTATAGAAAACTTTTATGACGAAGCGCAACTTATCGTACGCTTCAATGAAAAATTACCCGGAAAGGTGCGCGGGGGCGAGCTTACCCACCTGACGGGCGGACTGTATCTGCTTAAAGCAACGCAGGCTGAGGTTGACATTACACTGAAATAGGGGTATATCGTGAGAATCTGTTTGGTTTTGGAGGGCTGTTATCCGTATATTAACGGCGGCGTTTCCACTTGGATGCATCAATATATAACCGAGATGCCGGAGCACGAATTTGTGCTCTGGGTTATAGGCGCAAAGGCAGAGGACAGGGATAAATTTGTATATACACTCCCTCCCAACGTCGTGGAAATCGAACAGGTTTTCCTTGATGATGCGCTCAGAGTCAAGGACTCGGGTATGTTCAACCATTCCTTTAACGAAAAGGAAAAGGAGGCACTCAGACGCCTTGTATCCTCGGACAAGCCCGATTGGGATCTGCTTTTTGATATGTATCAGGTGCGGCGCATAAACCCTATGTCGTATCTTAAAAGCGAAAGCTTTCTCGAAATACTTACCGAAACCTGTCATAATGAGTTCCCGTTTATAGCCTTTTCCGATACCTTCCATTCGGTGCGCTCACGTCTTTTACCGGTGCTTTATCTGATGGGTACGAAGATTCCCAAGGCTGATTGCTATCACGCAATATGCACGGGATATGGCGGACTGCTGGCGTCTATGGCGGCGCACGTTATGAAAAAGCCGATGCTTTTGACCGAGCACGGTATTTATACCAGAGAAAGAGAAGAGGAGATCATTCGTGCAAAATGGGTAGCACGCGCCTTCAAGCCGCACTGGATAGATTTCTTCTATATGCTTTCCGATCTTACATATGAAAGAGCCTTCCGCGTCACCTCGCTTTTTACAAGAGCTATGCATACGCAGATCGATATGGGTTGCGACGCTTATAAGTGCAGGGTAATTGAAAACGGTATCAGCTATGAGCGGCTGTGCAATATCCCGCTTAAAGAGGACGACGGTTTTGTGGACATAGGCGCGGTCGTGCGTCTTGCGCCGATCAAGGATATCAAAACGATGATATACGCCTTTTTTGAGCTGTGCGCGAGATGCGATAACGTGCGGCTTCATATAATGGGCGGTGTTGACGACCAGGAGTACGCGGACGAGTGCTATGCGCTTGTAAAGCAGCTCGGCCTTGAGGACAAAATAATTTTCACGGGACGAGTCAATATCATAGAATATTTTGAAAAGCTTGATTTTACCTTGCTTACAAGCATATCTGAGGGACAGCCGTTATCGGTGCTTGAATCGTTTGCCGCAAGAAGACCTGCGGTCACTACAGACGTTGGCTGCTGCAGTGAGCTTCTTAACGGAAAGCCGGGAGATACGCTTGGTAAGGCGGGATATTTCGCTCCGCCGATGCAGCGTGAAAAGCTTGCCGATGCGATGGAGCTTTTGTGTGAATCAAGGGAGCTTCGCTTAAAAATGGGCGAGATCGGACAGAAGCGTACTTATGAGAATTTCAGATATAATATTATGCTTACAAAATACAGAGATCTCTATAAAGAGGTGGAAAACGAATGGCCGGGATCGGTTTTGAATTAAAAAAGCTTTTTGCCAAAAAAGGTGTTCTGAATTCTGCAAAGGCATTCGGGTACGCGGCGGTAATATGCACGGGACCGATGTTGCTCGGGGTTTTGCTGTTGCTCGGCATTATGGTGCTTTGTATGATATCAAATACAGCGCTTGAAACAAGAGAGCTGCTTATATGTATGATTACATATACACTGCTTGCCTCGGTTTTTGTAACCTCGTTTTTTTCAATGGTGGTAACAAGATACGTTGCTGATATGCTTTTTGAGGAAAACAACAAGGCGGTGCTTCCGGCATTCTGGGGCTCGACCGTTATTATGATGGCTGTAGGCTGTGTGCTTTACGGGGTGTTCCTCGTATTTTCCAAAGTGACGCTTTTGCAGGGGATACTTTGCTTTATTCTTTTCGGTGAGCTTATAATCGTCTGGAACGCTATGAACTTTTTATCGGCAATCAAGGATTATAAGGGAATATTTCTCTCCTTCCTTACATCGGTTGCGGTAAGCCTGCTTGTCGGAGCCTTGCTTTTGTGGCTTCGTTTGCCGGTATTAGAATCACTTTTATTTTCGGTGACACTCGGTTACGGTGTAATGCTTGTGTGGGACGTGATACTTTTGCACAGATATTTTCCGCACACAACGCTCGGCGCGTTTACCTTTCTTAAATGGGTAGACGCCTTCTGGCCGCTTGCGCTTTCCGGACTTTTTATGAATATCGGAATGTTTTCGCACCTTGTAATAATGTGGTTTTCGGATATAGGAGTCAAAGTCCACGGCTTGTTTTACGGTGCGCCGTGGCACGACGTTCCGGCACTGCTTGCCTTTATGACGGCACTTATGACAACTGTCAATTTTACCGTGTCGGTTGAGGTCAATTTCTACCCTAAATACCGTAACCATTACAGTCTTTACAACGATAAGGGAACTATTGACAATATAAAGCAGGCAGAAAAGGAAATGCTCTGCACCTTAAAGACCGAGATCTTCTATACGGCACTCAAGCAGCTTTTGTTTACGGCGATTGTTATCGCGCTCGGAGGGTATTTGCTTGATCTGTTGCCGCTCGGCTTTAACGAGGTTATGCGCGGATATTTCCGCACTCTTTGCGTTGCATACGGGATCTACGCTATCGGCAATATGATTATGCTGATACTTCTGTATTTTACCGATTATATGGGGGCGCTTGTCACTACCGCGATATTTGCCGCGTCGACCGTGATCTTTACGGTTGTGTCGATCTTCCTTCCAAACGTATATTACGGTTTCGGCTTCTTGCTTGCTTCGCTTGTGTTTGCCGTTGCCGCTACAATAAGGCTTGATTATTACACAAAGCGGTTGCCGTATTATATTTTGTCGGTTCAGCCCCTTGTAGGTGAGGACAGATCGGGTATGTTTGCAAGACTTGGCGAGTTTCTTGAAGATAAATTAGAGGGGGACAAAAATGATAAATAGAACAGTATTGCTTTTATGTATAGCGTCGCTTTTACTGTTGTGTCTTGCCGGATGCGATAAAACGATCGACGATGCAATGAACAGTAATCTC
>JAFQPF010000057.1 GCA_017411885.1 Clostridia bacterium | reverse complement strand
GTGACTATGAATTCGCAAAGAAGTTCGGCATAGATATAATCGAGGTCATAAAGGGCGGAGATATCTCCAAGGAAGCATACACCGGCGACGGCGAAATGGTAAACTCCGGCTTCCTTAACGGTATCAAGACCAAGGCTGAAGCGATCGATACTATGCTTGAATACCTCGCAAAAGAGGGCGTTGGCGAAAAGGGCGTGCAGTACAAGATGAAGGACTGGGCGTTCAACAGACAGAGATATTGGGGTGAGCCTATTCCGATCGTTCATTGCGAAAACTGCGGAACTGTAGGCGTGCCTTATGAAGAGCTTCCCTTAAGACTTCCGAACGTTGAAAACTTTGAACCCGGTGAGGGCGGTGAAAGCCCACTTGCGAAGATCGATTCTTACGTAAACTGCAAGTGTCCGAAGTGTGGTAAGGACGCTAAGCGCGAAACCGATACAATGCCTCAGTGGGCAGGCTCATCCTGGTACTATCTCAGATATATTGATCCCAAGAACGATACCTGCCTTGCGGACGAAGATAAGCTTAAATACTGGCTCCCCGTTGACTGGTATAACGGCGGTATGGAGCACGTTACACGTCACCTTATATATTCAAGATTCTGGCATAAGTTCCTTTACGATATCGGTGTAGTTCCGACAAGCGAGCCTTATGCAAAGAGAACCGCACAGGGACTTATTCTCGGTCCCGACGGCGTAAAGATGAGTAAGTCGCGCGGAAACGTTGTTGACCCCAATAACGTAGTGGATCAGGTAGGCGCAGACGTACTTCGCGTATATGTTCTCTTTATGGGAGATTATGCTTCTGCCGCTCCGTGGAGCGAAAGCAGCGTGATGGGATGTAAGAGATTTATCGACAGAGTTGCAGGTCTTACAGAGATCGCAAAGGGAAGCGGAGCTACACCGGCTCTTGAAACCGCGTTTAACAAGACGCTTAAGAAGGTGTCTCTTGATATTGAGGATATGAAGTTCAATACGGCGATCGCCGCTATGATGTCGCTTATCAACGATATTTACGCTCACGGAAGCCTTACGGTCGACGAGCTTAAGGTGTTCGCGAGAATGCTTTCACCGTTTGCACCGCATATCTGTGAGGAGATCTGGGAAAGCCTTGGCGAAAAGACGCTCTGCTCGCTTGCGAAGTGGCCCGAATGGGACGAGTCGAAAACTGTTGACGCGACAATCGAGCTTCCCGTACAGATAAACGGCAAGATGCGCTTTACAGTAGCCGTTCCCGCAGACGCGGATAAGGACGCGGCAATAGCCGTTGCAAAGGCTGACGAGCGTATGGCACAGTATCTTGACGGCAAGACGATAGTTAAGGAAATATGCGTTCCCGGTAAGATAATTAACATCGTTGTGAAATAATTTCCGACAAAAAGCTTAATATTTGCAAAAATACTATTGACAATTGCTACTGATCTGTAGTATAATATCAAGGAGATATTATATCTTCTTTTCCATTACGGAGGGAGGGATAGAGAATGGCAGAAATTATTGTTAAGGATAATGAATCTATAGACAGCGCACTTCGCAGATTTAAGAGACAGTGTGCAAGAAGCGGTGTACTCTCCGAGCTTCGCAAGAGAGAGCATTATGAAAAGCCCAGCGTAAAGCGCAAGAAGAAGTCTGAGGCTGCAAGAAAGCGCAAATCCAGATAACAAATTTGCCAAATAAAAGATACCGTGCCACAGGCACGGTATTTTTTTGTGGGTTAAGTAATATCATCTATGTTTAATACTTTCTTGCAATTATTAAGAGCATACCTCATTGTTTTGTATGCACCGCCAGAATTATTGGTAACATAGCAGATTAAAAGATCAGACCTGTCGACCATTTCAAAATTTCTTGTTAAAATAGCTTTTTTGAAATGTGCCTTACTTGCTTCATAGGATAACTCAATGGCATCATAGTAGTCTTCATATTCTTTTTGATTGTTTTGAAAATCTCTTTTTTCATATGGCAATACAAGGCAAAGCTCACAACATTCAGCACCTCTTTTTTTCTTAATTTGTTTTATTATGCTCGTTGCCAAAATATCAAAATCTCCATCATTTCCAATTAAAAAACGCACAAAAGTATTATCTGATATGATTTTGTCAATAATCTTTGCCAATTTTCCTTCGACAGAGTTAAAATCATATATGTATCTATGCCCTATAAAGGTTACAGTATGAGCAAACAGCAATTGGTAAACACCTCACAATATCTTATTGGGTATAATATATGATATATTGTATCATAAATAATGCGATACATCAATAGATATCACATATTTAATATGCCGAATAAGCAGCTTGTATAGTATACAATATTATACAAGAGGCGGTGATAGAATGAAGGAATTTGACTTTGGTTTGCGACTTGCGAAATTAAGGGAACAAAAGGGTGTTTCTGCGCGTGATATGAGTCTTTCACTTGGACAAAATCATAGCTATATAAATACGATCGAAAGCGGAAAGGCACTTCCGTCAATGGCAGGCTTCTTTTATATATGTGAATATCTTGAGATTTCACCCAAAGAGTTTTTTGATATTGGTCTGTCTTATCCAAGCGAGCTTAATGAAATAATAGAAGGACTTAAAACACTTGATTCAAAAGAGCTTGAAACAGTGTTGATGTTAATTAAAACAATAACTTCACGAAAATAAAAAATACCGTGCCACAGGCACGGTATTTTTTACAACAATCGACACCGACCGAATGGTCGGTACTTATCCGAAATTACCTTTGTAGGGACCGGCGTCCTCGACGGTCCGTTTGCTCAATCGTTTGATAAAAACTAAAGTCATGCACTCTCCCTCAGTCGCCTACGGCGCCAGCTCCCTCCCAGAGGGAGCCTAAGGGACAAGCGTATCCGCCGTAAGGCGGTGCTTATCCTCAAATTTCGCCGCAGGGAAAGGGGATAACAAAGGGGAAAACCGTTATGGTTTTCCCCTTTGGCGCGTCTTTGGTTACTTTCATCGCGTGATGAAAGTAACTCCCCCGGAAGGGGAGCTAACAATTTCCTCAAACAAAATCCCTTAAAGATTCCTTGCGTTCCAGCCCCAATATTTGACTTCCTCGTATTTAATATATACGTTGGCAGGATCGCAGTCAAGTATCTCTGTGTAAATATCGGTCAGCACGCAGGTAAGCTCATTCAAATCGCTTGCGTCTGCCGAGCCGTATATCTTCACCTCTGCGTAGACAAGAGTTTCGCTGTTGTCACCCTTGAAGTAAAGATCGCAGCCGCCTACGTTTTCAACCATAAGCCACTCCTCGCTCTTGCCGGGAATGGTCGATATTGCCTTGCCAAGCTCGCTCTTAAGATCAAGGGAGGTGGCTTTGTCTATTTCTTTGTTAGTTCTCGTTACTATATAAGGCATAATATTTCTCCTTTATACCGTTTTTATGATGTAATTGTTATATACCTCGGTGACTGTTTCGGGATATTTTGATCTTATAGTTACCTCAAGCTTTTTCATTACAGGGAATTCCGTGTAATGATGCCCTGCTTCATAAAGCGTGATGCCTGTGTCAACGGCGTCTGTAAGCGTGTGATGACCGAGCTCGCCTGTAAGATATGCCTGCGCGCCCGAAGCGATCGCGTCTGCGACCTCGTCCTCACCTGCACCGCCAAGTACGGCAAGGCGCGTTATCTTTTCGCTCGCGCCGTTGTAGCTTACATACGCGGCACCCAGCTTTTCCTTTATGTGCATAGCAAGCTTTTGGGCACTCATTTCACATGGCAAAGTACCCACTCTGCCCATTTTTGGCTCGTCTTTTCCGAAGGGCTCGGTGTCTGTAAGCTCAAGTGCTTCGGCTAAAGCATCGTTAACACCGCCGGCAACGGCGTCAAGCCTTGTATGGAAGGACATTGCCGTGATGCGTGATTCGATAAGTCGGATCAGCCTTTTCGGAATACCCGCATCGGTGTTTAGCTCCTTTACACCTTTGAATATTATCGGGTGGTGCGATATTATCGTGTCAAACCCGTTTTTTATCGCGTATTCGATCGATTCGGGTGTGATATCGAGAGTGAAAAGTATCTTTTTTACATCATCCTCGGGATGTGAACAGCACATAAGTCCATCGTTGTCCCATTCGCAGGAAAGCGTTTTGGGCATGATTGAATCAAGATAGTCGTAAAGCTCGCGCTTGGTTGGCATATATACTCACTCCTTAATATTTTTCAAGCAGGCTTTCGCAAAAAGCGATAAGTCCGCGTTCCTTTTTTATCGCGGTTTCGTCGGGGACAGCGGCGCGGCTTATACCGGCTAAGCGGTATTCTGCGCCCTTCGCCGTGCGTCTTATAAGCTCTATGCTTTCGGCATCGGCAAGACCGGTTTTAAGTCGTTCTATATTGATTTTACCGAGCAAAAGCTCGTGCTCGGTAAAGCTTCGCGCAGTGCCGTCGTATTCGGCGCAGATTATCTGATAATATTTATCCTGTGCCGAGCAGATCATTTCGTCAATTATGTTAAATCCGGCACCTGCAAGATACTCGCGCAAAATATGCGGCATAGTCATCGGCTGAAGTATCAGACGCACACCTTTGGTCTTTGCGTATTCGGATGCGCCTATTATGTCGCGGATAAGCTCACCGCCCATACCGGCGATAATTATATCGTCCGGCTTGTAGGATGCCGCCTTGTCAAGTCCGTCTGCAAGCAGGATATCAATTTTGTCCGAAAGCCCTGAAAGCCTTACGTTTATTTTCGCGCGGTTTACAGGTCCTTCGTTGATGTCAGAGGCAATGGCTCGCGGACATATTCCGTGGCGCACAAGGTATATCGGCAGATACGCGTGGTCGCTTCCGATATCGGCGGCGACAGAGCCCTGTCTTACAAGAGAAGCGCAGGCCAAAAGTCGGTTATCAAGCTCTGTATTGTTCATAATCAAAGTAGCTTTTCAAAAGCGATCCTTTTAAGATTTCCGGGGTAATATACGTATCCGCACTCGCTAAAGCCGTGAGAGCTTGCCAGATGGCGCATGATTTTATTGTCCGGATGCGTGTCCACGCGAAGTGAACGGTATCCGAGCTCGCGGGAGCGCTTTTCGCAGGTGTCGTATATAAGGCTTGCAAGCCCCTTGCCGCGGAATTCGTCGGATATTGCGACGCGGTGCATAGCACCGTAGCTGTCGGTATCGTTTACCCAGCTTCCACCCTCAAGCTTTGCGTAAACAGGCTCGGGCGGCGCGTAAAGCACGAAATAGCCGGCAACCCTTCCGTCTGATTCAAGCAAGTAAGCCTCGGCTGAGGCTATATCCTTTTCAACCACACTGCGGTTGGGAAAATCATCCTGCCACTGATCTATATTCTGAAATGCCAGAAAGCCCTGTGCCTGCTTTATGACAGGC
>JAFQPF010000056.1 GCA_017411885.1 Clostridia bacterium | reverse complement strand
TCTCCTGTTTTTTGTAAAATCCACAAAAAACACTTGTCTTTTTTGTTCACAAACACAATTGATTTTAGACTTGATCTATTGTATAATTAAAGGGTAGCCTGAGTGGACTTGAACCGATAAGCCCGACGTCTATAAATTTTCGTAGCAATATGCGGATATTGCAAGGAAATTTACCGAAGCATATACAAATATTTGCCGATATAAACCTTATTGGTTCAAGTCCACTTAGGCTAATCCAAAACAAGAGAGGACAAACATATGAAAAGAGTTATTTCCTTGCTATTGGCACTGATCCTTCTGCTTTCGCTTGCAGCTTGCGGAGGATCGGGAGAAGACACCACAGCTCCAAAAACAGACCTAAACAACGACAGCAACCTTGACCAATACGGCAGAGAATACATTGACGACTCCGTCCCCAAGGATCTCCGCTTTGACGGCAAGGACGTCACGTTCTTCACACGCAACGACGGAGTATATTGGGACATTGAGATGGACACAGATTCCACCATTAACGACACAGTAAACGACGCCATCTTCTACCGCAACGATACGGTTGAAAAAAGACTTGACATAGAGATCAACCAGATCTCTCAAGCCGGAACTTTCGGACCTCACACTCAATGGTTACAAACACTCAGAAACTCCGTTCTGACAAAGACGGGTGACTATGACTGCGCCGCCATATACGCTTCTCAGGGCTCGGCACTTGCCACGGAGGGTATGTACTACAACGTGAAGGATATCGAATATCTCGACCTTAAGAAGCCTTGGTGGAACCAGTCGCTTCTCAAGGATCTTGAGCTTTTCGACACTATTTACTTTCTCGGCGGCAACATTGCAATAACTCAGGTTTCCATGGCGGGAATGATGGTCTACAACAAGACTATGCTGGGTGAGTATTTCAGCGGGCTTAACGTTTACGAGCTGGTAGACACCAAGCAGTGGACTATAGACAAGCTTTACGAGCTTTCTTCTCAGGTGTGGATCGATGAAAACTCGTCGGGTGTTATTGACGGCGGTGACACGGTCGGATACACCGAATACACAGGCGAGGGCTGGATGGACATCTGGCTTGCGGCGTTTGACATCAACATAACCGAAAAGGACGACGAGGGATATCCCTACCTCGCTATTTACAACGAACGCACTATTGATGCATTTGAAAAGCTTAAGAGGCTTAACCGTAGCAATCCGGGAGCGCTTGGATTCCAGGTTGCGCGCGGAGAAACTGACTTCAAGAACGGAAACGTTTTATTCAGTGCGACCAGCCTTAACGGATGCGAGTCACTCAGAGAAATGACACAGCCTTACGGTGCGCTTCCCTTCCCGATGTACGACAGTGAGCAGGAAGAATACGGTACATACCCACAGAACGGTTGCTCCCTTGTGGTCGTTCTCTCGACCTGCGAGGACACCGAGCTTATCGGAGCCACGCTTGAGCTTATGGCGGCAGAATCCTACAGACAGGTTACACCTCAGTACTATGAGGTATGTCTCAAGGGCAAATATTCCGCGGCAGCTGACGACGCGAGAATGTACGACACAATAGTCGAAAGCATAAAGCTTGACTTCGGCTTCATTTACGCGTCCGCAAGCATAGGAACAATAAACGGACTTTTCAGAAATCTCGACAGAGACTTCGCACAGACATATGAAGCAAATAAGGTCAGATATGAAACGGCACTCGAGACGCTTGTTGACAAGCTTGACGAGATCTCATTTATGTCTTAAATGCAACACGAAAGAAGGAAACTCCAAATGAAAAAATTTTTATCTCTGGTTTTAGCCGTTATAATGCTCTTCTCTCTTGCCGCCTGCGGCGGAGATACCACTCCCGAAATCACTGAGGGCACAGATTCGCAAGAAACAGCGCCTCCGGTAATTGAAACAGACTACTCGCAAAAAAAATTTGCTACATATTCGGAAAGCGGCAACAACTTTTTCAGCTTGTCAGAGATACCCACGTTTATTGACGATAACGCAGGCGTAAGACTTTCGGGGCTTAACTCAAAGTTTGCTTTCACTGCTGATTGCGAGGGTGACGTTGTTCTCGGTATGCTTACAAAAGCGGTCAGCGACACAGCCGACATAGCTATGCTCAAGGTATACGTTGACGACCGCGAACCAAAAAACGTGAATCTGATATATCTTAAGCAGAATCTTATAATCGCAGAGGATCTTGAGCGCGGTCTGCACACCTTTGTTATCGAGAAGATATCGGGCGGCGACCTCTTCAGAATAGACAGCGTTACACTTTGCGGTGAGATGGCTGAGCCACCCGTCCTCAGCATTGAAAACGGAGTTTACGTTGAGGTTTTTGCTCCCGAAGGCGGAAACAGCGAATACTCCTCCTTTAACGTTTACACACAAACCACGCACCCTTCGGGTGAGTATTTCATCAGATACAAATTTGTTTACGAGTACAACGCAATTGACAAATCGCTGACCTGGAGCACGGGAAGCAACACGGGCTCTAACCGCTCCAACTACCGCATAAGAACAGCGCAGATAGTAAAAAAGACCGGTGAAAAGTCCTTTGTCGATATTCACGAGATACTTCAGAGCGGTGAAATATCGCTTGCAATAAAGGAATACGGCACCGAGCAGGGTAAGAACGCGGGTGACTTCGTCGGCGGCTTCCACGG
>JAFQPF010000055.1 GCA_017411885.1 Clostridia bacterium | reverse complement strand
TTATTTATCAAACTTATAAATCTTTGCGTCCTCTTCGGTTTCAAAGAATGCAACGTATCTGAAATCGAAGTATTCACCTGCGTTCATCGCAAGACCGTTTTGATTATAGACTTTGAAAATGAAGGAGTAAAGGGGGCCGGAGAAATAATTGTTAAAGTATTCTTCGCCCGAAAGGTTAGGCTCAACACCCTCGCCTCCGCTCCAGCCAAGCTTTGAAAGATCGATTATCTGCTCGACCCATTCGCCCTTGCCCTGATAATTAACGATCGGTCCCCAGAGACGATTGCCCTGTGAGGGTCTTAAATTGAAATCAATGCCGTCAGAGGAAGCGATGTTGGTTCTGTAGCCAAGCTTGATGACGGGAGCCTGTGCGACGTCGTAAACCTCAGCGCCCGAAAGGATAACGTTAGCGCGTGTCGAGTCCTTTGACGAGTCCGCTTCATCAACGCGGAAGCGTGTGAACTTGATGCCGTTTTCTTCCATCTTTTCAGCGTTGAGTCCGCCGGTTGCAGCCTCACCCGTATTTTCAGAGGTGAATATGGCGTGCGGAATTCCGGGTGTCTTTTCAAACATCGCGTTTACAGTAAGATTTCCGTCTATAACGGTACCTTCTTTGATATCCCAACCCTTGAAGGAATAACCCTTTTTGGAGGGGACGATGTTGGGATATTTAAGTGTTTCTCCCTTCATAGCGGGCAGGGTAGTGACTTCGGTATTGCCGAACATATAGGTTACAGTCACAGAGTTTTTCTGGAAGTCGCTTTCATAGTTCTGCGCCGCTGACTTTGTGGGGAAGAAGCCGATATATTCGATATCGCAGTAATCTATGTTATATCCGGGATTATCGGTCTCAGACCAGGGTGAAATATAAAGCGAAGCATTAAGCTCACCGTTGTATACTTCAACGTCGGGCTTTATCATATCGTAGATGCAGACCACAACGTCGCACCACTCGTCTGTAACGACAGGAGCGATTATGTTGCCGTCAGCACCGTTTTTGTTAAGCGACATCTTAAAGCCTGTGCTTGTGCTTGTAGCCTTCATACGAAGCTTAATATAGGGATACTTTGCAAAATCCACCTTTGAGATACGCTCGAAGATAAGAAGTCGGGGCTTTGATGTTGACTGCGAAACGTGCTGAGGAATAAGTCTTACGATAGGATTTGCGGTGTCGGCGTTCATCATACGCTTGTCACCGGGGGAGGTTGCAAGTATCGCATTAAGTGCATTTCCGGTAAATACCTTGCTGTCGGTTGCGTCGCTTATCTTGCTGTAGTCGGTTTCAAAGCCGTAATACTTTGCGGCAAATCTGCAGATCATTGTAGCGACCTCAGCGCGTGTTGCCGTATTTTTCGGCTTTACAGAGCCGTCGGTGTAACCTGAAATAACGCCGATATCCGTTGCAAAGGCAACGCCTGACTTATATTCGGACGATACGTTTGCCGCATCCGAGAAATCAAGTGCTTTTCCGTCATATTCCTTTGTCTTATACTGATTGAGTGTAAGACGGTAGAGCATATCGGCAAGCTCCTCGCGAGTTACCGCATCATCGGGACGGAATTTCGTAATGCCGTCTGCAACGAGTCCTGCGCTGTAAGCCCAATCTACCGCGTTTGCATACCAAGCGGATCTATTAACGTCGGTATAGGGAGATTTTTTGTCTTCTGTCTTTTCGTTTGTGATACGCGAAAGCACGGTAACGAGCATAGCGCGTGTCATTGACGTGTCGGGAGAGAAGGTCGCGGGCGCTGTGCCGTTGAAGTAGTTTCTCATAACCGCAGCCTTGACGTAATCATATGCCCAGTGCTTTTCGGTGATATCGTTAAAGCTTGCAATTTCGGGAGTGAACTGAGCTACCTTGTAGTCCTCTTTTGTATAATAGAAGGTAGAGCCCTTTTCAAAGCCCGAAGCAAGGAGTCTTGACATAGTTGCGCGGTCGAATTTGTGCTGACCTACAGCACCCGTACCCTTTTCGGGATTTGAGGGTACACCTCCGTAAAGCTTGTTTTCGTGCTGGAAATATACGTTGTTGTTGAAGTTATAGTGATCAGAGCCAACGTAGCGCAGGTAATTTATCCACTTGGATGCGAACAAGCCTACGTTGTGATCTACAGAGCAGTTTTCATAAACCGTGCTTGTAACGCTCGGGTCGCCGTAGAAAATGTTACCGTCCTTATTAGGTCTTTGCTGGCTCCAGCCGTAGCCGTTGTAGTAGGTGTAGTTGTGGTGGAGACGCATATTCTTCATACCGTAGACAGCGTCGTTATTGTACTCTGCCTTATTGTTGAGCCATACCTCAAGGCCGGTATTTGAATAGCAGGCAACGTTGTTGTAAAATTCAACGTCCTCAAACCACACGTCATTGCCCTCGGAGTCAGACTGATACTGAATAGTCCAACAGCAGTCGTAAATATTGTGGGCATAACAGTCGTGGATGGTAAAGCCCTTTGCGCCGCCGTAGATCTCAACTGCGTTACCGAAGCGTGTGTTTACCGCGGGATCGGTGTACTGGCGTGATCCGCCTATAAAGCTGAATACGCAGTACTGTACTGTAAGATTTTCCTTGGCGTCCTTGCCGACACCGCCATAGCCGATACCGTGGCTTCCGAAGCCGAAAAGCTCAAGGTTGTCGATAACAACGTTGTTGGCGCCGCCGCTGATACCGTTGCCCTTATCAACGATCTCGATCGACGTAAAGCGCGAAGCGGGGTTGCCGTCCTTACTGTAAAGATATACAGTACCTCTGTCCCAGTCGTGCCAGTATTCAAGGTCGTGGCGAATGTCTTCGGGACCGTCAATTATAGGAGTGCCGCTTTCGATAATATCAAGACCGTTGGAGTTTGTTCCGATCCAGAGGCCGTTCTGAAGCTTGATGCCCCATGCCTTACCCATATCAAAAACTATCTGACCGATATCATGTCCCGCACCGCCGACGCTCTGTGTGAAGGCGTATACGTTTTTATGCTCTGTTTCTCTCCATAATGCTTCATAGGACGCATCTATCGAGCCGATTATCTTAGGCTTTGCACCCGAGCCGTATGCGGAATAGGTAATACCGTTTTTGGTCTGGAGATAACCTGTTGTTCTGTAGGTGCCACCGCGCTCAAAAAGAACGGCATCGCCTTCCTTTAAGAAGTCGGCGTTTGATACCTTTTCGATCGTTTTGAAGGCTGTAGCAGGAGTAAGACCGTCATTGTTGTCGTTACCCTTGGGTGAAACGTAGTAGGTTTTCCCTGTCCACTTAACGCTTGTGGGGGAGTTCTTGATAGACTGCTTAAGAGCTTCAGCCTCTGCCAAATACTTGTCTATAAGCTCTTCACTTGCCTCGTGATAGGGGATGTTGTCCATATATTCAATCGATATTTCGGACTCGTATTTTTTGTTCGGATCGAACTTGAACGCCTTTGCATCTGCTTCATTCTTGAAGAATGCAACGAAGCGAAGGTCGTAATACTGCTCGCTTCCGAGAGTTTTGTTATGGCTTCCCCAGGGCTTGAATCTAAGGGAAACTTCGGTTTCACCCGCCTTGGGAAGGTTGGGCTGGGTGTTTCCGTTAATGTCGTTTATATTTATGAAAAGAGTATTCCAGGATCCGTTGTTCTTCTGCTCGGGATTTTTGTTCATCCAGTTTTCACCCATGCGGTTATTCTGACCGACGTCAATTATATTACGCTGGGAATTTGTGCGGTAGCCGACTACAACGTAAGGATAATCAAGTGCCGCAAGCTCACCGTAGCCTACGGTGAACATAATGTTGTTGTTACCATACGTGCCGGGTGCGGCAACGTAATGTACGTATCCGCCGTCCGATTCCACGAGAGTGGTATCAAGATTATTTGCGGAGGCGTAGTAATAGAACAGGTCGCTTGCAGGTAATATCTTGCTTGAAACAGCTTCATCAGCCGACACTGTAAATGCCGGAATCGCTGAAATTAACATAACGACTGCAAGCATAATTGAAAGTGCGTGAATGTGTTTTTTCATAATCTTACATCCTTTCAAGTTGGTTGAATATTTTTCCGCAACGGGCTTTTTCTGCTTCAATTATACTATTTTACCTCCAAATAGTCAATGAGGGATAGTATTGAAAAAGTGAGGAAAATTATTCAAATAAATTGTATCATAGAAGAATGATGAAGTCAATACGAAAATTTATACAAAAGTTGTATAAATCGAAACACGGTACGCCGACTCAACAATACATACGTTTGCCTCCATAAAATATCAATATTTTCTCATATGAAAAGAAAAGCGCATCCTGTATTCTTGCAGGATGCGCTTTTGAAGCTTAGGGATTATTTGAGCATGGAATATTTGTCGGCGCTTTCCTTGTCGGCAAAGAAGGCAACGCCTGCGATATCGTAATATTCGGTCGTGTCCATCCAGATCCCGACAGCCTTGTAGGGCTTGATTATAATAAGCGATATCGGCTCGGTGAAGTAATTTTCAAAATATTGTTCCGACTTAAGATTTGCCGCAACACTTTCGCCGCCGTTCCATCCGACAGTACGAAGATCAAGTGTTTGCTCGGTCCACTTACCTTTTGCAGAATACTCTATTCTTGGTCCCCAGACGCGCATCTTGTCGTTTGTTTTAATATTAAGCTCAAAGCCTGATGAATTGCGCGGGTTGGTCCTGTAGGTTATCTTCATATACGGATATTCGCCGCTGTCATAGCCCGAATTGCTCTTGGGCGACACGTTGATTCGCGAGTGGTCGTCTGAAATCTTGCCGCTTGTTACGGTAAAATGATAGTACTTAAGTCCGTTTTCCTCACGAAGCTCACCCGTAAACTGCTCGTTTGAGGTGACCTCAAGATTATCGGCGGTAAATACGAGTGAACGTGTGGACTCATCCTTTACAAGTACGGCGTTTACCTTGAGATCGCCGTTTACAATGCTTCCCTCAGGCACACTCCATCCGCTTATTCTGTATCCTGCTATCTGAGGAAGTTTGTCCGGATAGACAAGGGCAGAGCCTTTTTTCACAGTTGCCGTGTTGATAAGCTCGCCGTTAACATAAAAGCCTACTTCGGCACTCAACCGTGCAATTTCGCCTTCATACTCAAGCGCCTGCTTTTTGCTTGAAAAGAAGCCGATATATTCTATTTCCGCAAAATCCTTGCCGTAAGTGGGCGCGTTTGCTCTGTGCCATAAGGATAGGGTAAGCTTTCCGCTTGCTGCTCCGTCGTAGTATGTAGATTCCGGCTTGA
>JAFQPF010000054.1 GCA_017411885.1 Clostridia bacterium | reverse complement strand
TTTTCAGAAGCGGTCTTTGCTATTACCGCGGTATGGGTAAGGTATTCTATTTCCAGCCCGGTCACGAAACCAACCCTATCTTTTACAACAAATACGTACAGAAGATAATAAGAAATGCAGTCTATTGGGCGGCTCCTGCGGATACACTCGTTCCGCGTCCTACCTGCCCGAGAGTATACTCTATCGTTGAAGAACTTAAAAAATAATGCTTCAAGCCGCGCAGACGCGCGGCTTGGTTCTTGAAGAGGTGAAAATTATGCTATTACTCCAGAATTATCACAAAAGCACAGACGTGC
Organism: Clostridia bacterium; assembly: GCA_017411885.1. The sequence continues at coordinate 3,572 of JAFQPF010000054.1, read as the reverse complement.
TCCACGTCGGATGCGAAGCTCCGAGAGCTTATTTTATTCCGTATGAAAGCCTTGAAAGCGCGAAAAAGGATATACGCGGAAGCAGTAAATTCTTCAAATCACTTTGCGGAACCTGGGATTTCTGCTATTTTAACTCCCCGTATGAAATAGATGATTTTACCGACGTTGAGCCGGGTATTGAGATATTTGACTATGAAAAGATCAGCGTGCCGAAGAACTGGCAGCTTGAGCTTGACCGCAATTACGACAAGCCGCAGTACACCAACGTAAACTATCCCTTCCCGGCAGATCCGCCCCACGTGCCCGACGAAAATCCGTGCGGACTTTACAACCGCGATTTCTTTATTCCGGGCGACGTGCTTGAAAATAAGGATATATACATTAATCTTGAGGGCGTTGACTCCTGCTTCTATATGTGGATAAACCACAAATTTGTTGCTTACAGCCAGGTAAGCCATAACACAAGCGAGATAAAGCTTACCGAGTATCTTAACGCCGGTATGAACAATATCAAGATACTCGTGCTTAAATGGTGCGACGGCTCGTATCTTGAGGACCAGGATATGTGGCGTCTTTCGGGTATTTTCAGAGAGGTGTTCTTGCTTTACCGCGACAAGATACATCTTGAGGATATTTTTGTAAAGCAGAGCGTCAGCGACGATTTCAGATCGGGTAAGCTCTGTGCCGAATACAGATCAAACGGCAAGCTTAAGCTTAACTACAAGCTGCTTGATCCGGATGGAGGCGAGCTTGCAAGCGGAGTAACAAGACTTACTAAAAGCGGCAGTATAGAAATAGATGTTGACGACGCACTTCTCTGGTCGGACGAAAGCCCTGCGCTTTATACGCTTTGCCTGCAGGCGGAAAATGAATTTATCAACATCCCCGTGGGCTTCATAAGACGCGAAATTATCGGAAACGTCGTTTACATAAACGGAAAAAAGGTAAAGGCGAGAGGTGCCAACCGTCACGACAGCCATCCTGAGCTTGGTCACGCAACACCGTACGAGCATATGCTCCGCGATCTTATGATAATGAAGCGTCACAACGTAAATATGGTGAGAACCTCGCATTATCCGAACGATCCGCGCTTTACAGGTCTTTGTGATAAGCTCGGCATATACGTAGTTGACGAAGCTGATATAGAAACGCACGGTATGGGTGTTATAGGAAAATGGAGCGATATATCAAATTCGCCCGAGTTCAAGGCATCTTACCTCGACCGCGCCGAAAGAATGCTTGAAAGAGATAAAAACCACCCCTGTGTGCTTATGTGGTCGCTCGGAAACGAATCGGGCTACGGCGAAAACCACAGGGAAATGAGCAGATACATCAAAAAGCGCGATCCTTCCCGTTTCGTGCACTATGAGGGAGCGCATCTCTTTGCGGCAGGCGGCACACAACAGGCAGGCGTTATCGATATTGAAAGCCGTATGTATGCGACACCCGAATACGTAGAAAAGTATCTTAACGATTCCGCATTCACGCTTCCGTTTTTCCAATGTGAATACTCGCACGCGATGGGTAACGGCCCCGGCGACATAAAGGATTATTTCGATCTCACGCTTAAGTATGACAACTACTTCGGCGGATGTATATGGGAATTTATCGATCATTCGGTGAATATCGGCGACAGGACAGGCACAAATCCCAAGTACACCTACGGCGGTGACTTCGGCGAGTATCCGCATGACGGTAACTTCTGCGTGGACGGCTTGGTATACCCCGACAGACGCGTGCATACCGGGCTTCTTGAGGCAAAGGAAATATACGCCCCCATCCGCGCACGCCTTGTGGATGCTCTCACGGGCGAGATAGAGGTTGAAAGCCTGCGCGAATTTAAGAGCCTTGAGGATATAAGCCTTGTGTGGTCGCTTGAGCAAAACGGAGTAAGTGCCTTTAACGGCGCAGTGCGCTCTCTTGATATCGCGCCGCGTCAGACAAAACGCTTTAAGCTTGACTATGATATAGACAAGAATAAATACAACTACCTGAACCTTTCGTTCAGATATAACACGAGAACGGAATTTTCCGATACCGGATACGAGCTTGCCGCCGTGCAGTTTGAAATAGCTCTCCCGGAAAAAAAGAGCCTGTGCGCAGGAAAGCTTCCGATAGAGTTTATCGAATCGGACAGATATATCAATATAGCAACCGGCGAAACGACCTTCAGAGTCGACAAGAAAAACGGTCTTGTAGACAGCATTACCGATAACGGCACCGAATTCCTTTCAAAGCCGATCACGCCTAACATATGGCGCGCGCCTATAGATAATGACCGCAATATCAAGAATGAGTGGATGCGCCTTGGCTTTGACCATATAGACGTGAAATGCTACGAATGCGGCGTAAGCGGTGAAAGCGACAGCACGCTTACCGTTAGCGCAAAGCATTCGCTTGCGGCAAACGCACGCGCACCGATGATGTATCTTGATACAAGCTACGTTTTCTCGTCAAACGGCACGCTTGATATAAGCGTTGATGCGAGCGTTAAGTGCGAAACCTTCCTTCCACGCTTCGGCTTTGAGATAGTAATGCCCGAGGGCTTTGAAAACCTCACATATTTCGGCCACGGTCCGCACGAAAGCTACGCGGATAAGAAAAATTCGACTCGCATAAGTCGCTTCAGAACCCGTGTCAGCGATAATTTCGAGCATTACGTCCGTCCGCAGGATAATTCAAACCATTACGGCACAAGATGGGCGAATATCGCAAATATTGCCGCGCAGTCGCTCGTGTTTGCGTCAGCAGACGGCTTTGAATTCAACGCGCAGCACTATACGGCGAAAATGCTCACCGAAGCTGCACACGATTACGAGCTTGTTCCTATGAAGGAAACCGCGGTGTATATCGATTACAAGCACTCAGGCTCAGGCTCAAACTCCTGCGGCCCCGAGCTTGCCGAAAAGTACCGCTTAAATGAAAAGAGCTTCAGCTTCAGCTTTACAATAAAGCCCGATTTTGAAGCAGATATTGATCCGTTTGAGCTTATATAGTTAACAATAATCAGGGAGAATAATAATGGCAAAGGACTATAATTTCGGTGCGTATCCAACAATGATAACACCGTATAACGAAAAAAACGAGATTGATTACGATACTGTAAAAAAATACGTCAGATGGTATTACGACAACGGCTGTGACGGTATATTTGCCGTGTGTCAGTCAAGCGAGATATTCTATCTCACGCTCGAAGAGCGCGTGAAGCTTAATAAGACCGTGTATGACGAGGTGCAAAGGCTTTCTGAGAACGGCGGCAGAAAAATGACCGTCGTTTCCTCGGGACATATATCGGACACGATAGAAGAACAGGCGCGCGAGCTTAATATGATAGCAAATTCGGGCACGGATGCGCTCATACTTATCACAAACAGGCTTGATATCAATAACGAGGGTGACGAGGTGTGGATAAAAAATGCCGAAGCCTTGCTTGAAAAGCTACCGAGTGATATCGGACTCGGACTTTACGAGTGCCCATACCCCTATAAAAGACTTGTAACTCCCAAAATACTTAATTGGTGTCTTGAAACCGGGCGTTTCTATTTTATGAAGGATACCTGCTGTGACAGCGC
>JAFQPF010000053.1 GCA_017411885.1 Clostridia bacterium | reverse complement strand
GCGGCGATGACCTTACCGTAGTTGTGGTCGGTGTGGTTACCCGAAATTTCGCTTCTTCCGGCAACCGAGAAAAGCTCAAGCTCACGGCCTGTGCCGAACTCCTTTTCAAATTCGTCGATCGCCTTTGTGTAGCGTGCGTTTGCTTTTTCAAGGTTTTCCTTTCCGTAAAGGGTTGTGAAGATATCGGCAAAGCCGTTATCGTTTAATTTCTTCTTGAGTTCAAGTGCTTTCATTTGTTTGTCCTCCAAAGGTTAATATATATGTTTTTTGTTTTTGGTTTAAGGCTCCCTCCGGGAGGGAGCTGTTGAGCGAATGCGAAACTGAGGGAGAAGGCGTTGCTTGTGATTTTATCAGATGTAATCAAACGTTTCGCTTTCTCCTTCCGACTTTGCCTTTGGCAAAGCCACCTTCCTCCCGGAGGAAGGCTGTTATTGTTACCGCATAAACGCCTATAGCTTTTACAATCTTTCTGCTTCTTTTCTTGCAAGCGAAAGTGCGTTTGAAGCGGCAAGGAATCTGACATAATCGCGCACGCTTCTGCCGGGAGCGATGTTTAATTTTGTCACGCTTTCTCCAAGACGCGACGACACGCCGACGTATACAAGCCCGACAGGCTTTTCGTCTGTGCCGCCGCCCGGTCCCGCGATACCCGTCGTGCTGACGGCTATGTCAACGCCAAGCCTCTCTCTCGCTCCGCGAGCCATATAAGCCGCGGTTTCGGGAGATACCGCGCCGTGCTTTTCCAAAATCTCGTGCGGTACGCCGAGCAGGTTTTCCTTTACTTCGTTTGCATACGAGATTATGCTTCCGAGATAAACCTCGGACGCGCCTGCAAGATCGGTCATACGCTTGCCGATAAGTCCGCCGGTACAGCTTTCTGCACTTGCAAAGGTGAGCTTTTTTTCACAAAGCCTTAAAAGCAAAGCCTTTTCAAGCGAGCCGGTGTCAATACCGTAGATGTATTCGCCCACAGGGCTTGAGTATATCTTTTCTATTACCTCGTCGCACATTTTTTCGCACTTAGCAAGGCTTTCAGCCCTTGCCGTAACACGCAAGCGCACCTCGCCGGTGTTGACGTATGGTGCAAGCGAGGGATTGGCTGAATTTTCCATCAGCTCGCGCAAATGCTCCTCAACCGTAGATTCGCCCATGCCGAAGATGTTGATGTCGCGGCTGAGCATTACGTTATCGGTAAATTTCATAAGGTAGGGCATAACCTTTTCCGAAAACATCGGCTCAAGCTCTCTGGGTGGTCCGGGGAGCATTACGAGCAGCTTGCCCTTTTCAAAATCCTCGATGCATACGCCGGGGGCTGTTCCGCGCAGGTTTTCAAACACGGTCGAGCCGTCGGGAATAAGAGCCTGCTTTGCGTTGTTTTCACTCATTACGCGCCCTGTTTTTTCAAAATACGCGCGTATCGCGTCAAGGCTTTTTTCGTCTGTGTGGAGATTGCGCCCCATAAGCCTTGCGGCCGTCTCCTTTGTAAGATCGTCGTAGGTCGGGCCGAGTCCGCCGCTCGTTATAACGAGATCGGCACGCTCAAGCGCGCACCTTAATGCTTCGGTAAGCCGTTCGGGATTATCCCCTACCACGCTCTGATGATATTGGCTTATTCCCATTTCGGCAAGCCGGGAGGATATATAAGCCGCGTTGGTGTTTACGATGTCGCCTATCAGTATCTCTGTGCCGACGCATACTATCTCGGCGGTGTTTATCTTCGTAAAAATCACTCCTTGTCTGAGTTATGTAAGCAGATGTCGGATAGCACGCACCCGTCGCACTTTGGTGAGCGTGCAGAGCAGGTGTCTCTGCCAAACTGTACTATCCTGTGGCAAAAATCTGTCTGATATTCGGGCAAAACGAGCTTTGTAAGAATCTTTTCCACCTTTGTCGGGTCCTTTAGCTTTTCGTCATACATACCAAGCCGTCCGCAGATGCGGATGCAGTGCGTGTCGGCAACTATTGACGGCAGACCGTATATGTCGCCAAGCAAAAGATTCGCGATCTTTCTGCCAACTCCCGGCAAGGAAAGAAGCGCGTCCATATTATCGGGAAGCACGCCGCCGAAATTTTCTGTAAGCATAAGGCAGGCGTCCTTTATATTTTTCGCCTTGGTGTTGAAAAGTCCGCACGGACGCACGATGCGTGCGATCTCGTCAAGCTCACCGTCAGCGAGCGACTCAAGCGTGGGAAAGCGTGCAAAAAGCTCTTCGCACACGATGTTTACTCTCGCGTCGGTGCATTGAGCCGAAAGTCTGCCCATAACTAAAAGCTTCCACGGCTCGCCGTTGTATTTTAACGCACATTCGGCACTCGGATAGACCTTTTCAAGCCTTTTTGCCGCTTCGTTTATATTGATCTTCTTTTGTTTTTCGGATAGTTTTTTCATAAAACGCCTTTTACTTTATTATTTCAAGCACGTTCACGCCGAAATCCTTTGACAGAATACTGCAAAGCATTTCAAGCGGAAGTCCTACCACATTGTAGTAATCGCCCTCGATGCGTTCAACGAATATTCCGCCCTTGTCCTGTATACCGTACGCGCCTGCCTTGTCAAGAGGCTCGCCGGTGGCGATGTAAGCGTCTATTTCATTTTCATCAATTTTGCGCATTTTTACCGTGGTGAGCGCGTGAGTGCATATGGTTTTTTCGCCGTCGGTCACGCAAAGCCCCGAATATACCTGATGCTTGCCGCCGCTCAGCGATTTTAACATACGCCTTGCGTCGTCTTTATCCTTTGGCTTGTTAAGCACGCGCCCGTCCATATATACGATAGTGTCCGAGCCGATTATTATCGTGTTTCCATCGCATTTATCCTTTAGAGCCATAGCCTTTCTTTTGGCAAGCTCGGTAACGATTCCCTCAGGAGTGCACGGCAGGTCATTTACCTCGTCAACGTCTGTGGCGATCGCGGTATATTCAAGCCCGATATGCGAAAGCATCTCACGCCTGCGGGCAGATGCCGAGGCAAGAATTATTTTTTTCATTGACTTTACCGCCCGATTATTTTATTCCTGTTGAGCCGAATCCGCCCTCGCCGCGCTCTGTCTTGTCAAGCTCATCACATTCCAAAAGCTTTGCAGTAAGCACGGGCATAAACATAAGCTGAGCAACACGGTCACCCGGCTCGACTGTAAAGTCGGTGTCCGAATTGTTTAACAGGCTTACTAAGATCTCGCCTCTGTAATCGCTGTCGATAACGCCGATACCGTTGGCAAGGCAGATGCCGTGCTTTGTGGCAAGACCGCTTCTTGCGCAGACTATCGAAACGACAGACGCGTCCTCGGTTGCGATCGCTATTCCTGTCGGGATCGCGGCGCGTGAGCGTGCGGGAATGACTATGCACTCGTCTGCCGCCGAGCGAAGATCAAGCGCGGCAGAGCCGCTTGTCGCGTATTCGGGAATTACTGCGCCCTTGCGCACCTTTTTTATTTTAACCTCTGTCGTCATGGCAATTTACCTTTCTGTGGCAGTTACACGGAAAAATTTGTGTTGACTTTGTGAGCCAAGTAGGCTATAATATCTACAGGCAATACTATAACAGTATAATTATACTTTATATTTACGGATATTTCAAGAGCAAATGCGAAAAAAGAGAGCGAATATCGTCAAATGAGTGAAATTTTTATTAAAAAGCCCGAGCTTTTGGCTCCCGCAGGCAGCTTAGAGTCGCTTGATGCGGCAATAGCGGGCGGTGCCGACGCCGTATATTTCGGCGCGTCGGTATTCAACGCGAGAATGAACGCGACAAATTTCGACCGCGAGCAGATAGAGCGCGCGATCGGAAAGTGCCGCAATTTCGGCGTGCGCTCAAATATTACCTTTAATACGCTCATATACGACAGGGAATTTACCGCAGCTCTTGATGAAATAGAATTCCTTTATAAATGCGGCGCGGACGCGCTTATAGTCGCGGACCTCGGTCTTGCGCGTGAGATAAAAAAGAGATACCCGGATATTGAGCTTCACGCAAGCACGCAGATGTCGGTGCATAATACCGAGGGCGCGAGGTTTGTGTCTGATCACGGCTTTGACAGGGCTGTTATAGCGCGCGAGCTTGACCGTGATTCTATCGCCGAAATCTGCAAAAATTCACCTATCGAAACCGAAATATTCATTCACGGCGCGCTTTGCGTTTCGCATTCGGGACAATGCCTTTTCAGCTCGCTTGTCGGCGGCAGAAGCGGCAACAGAGGAGAATGTGCACAGCCCTGCAGACTTCCATATTCGGGGGCTTATCCCCTAAGCCTTAAGGATAACTGCCTTGCGGGGAATATGAGTGATCTGCTCACGCTTGGCGCGGCGTCCTTCAAAATAGAGGGAAGAATGAAGTCGCCCGCATACGTTTACGGCGTATGCTCAATATACCGCAGACTGATAGACGAAAAGCGAAACGCGACCGAAGCCGAGCTAAGCGAGCTTGCAAGGCTGTTTTCAAGAAGCGGCTTTACAAACGCGTACTTTACAAAGAGCATAAGCCCTGAAATGAACGGAGTCCGCACCAAGGAGGACAAGGAGCAGACGCTTAAAAGCGTGGAATTTGACACAAAAGCCCGCAAAAGAGCCGTAAGTGCGCGCGCCGTTATAAAGACCGGTGAGCCTGCAACACTTACGCTTACACTTGGCAAGGTGAGTGCCGCCGCAGCTTTGGAGCCGCCCGAGGCGGCTATAAACGCGCCGCTTACAGATGAGGCAGTAAGAAAGAATCTGCTCAAATTCGGCGCGACCGATTTTGTCTGCGAAAGCTTGTCGCTTGAGCTTGAAGATGGCGTTATGATGCCACTATCAAGGCTCAACGCGCTCAGGCGCGATGCGGTCGCGGCTCTTGAAGCCGCGCTTATGCCGAAGCGCAGAATACTTGCGCCTGCCTGTGATGAAACGCTCAGACTTTGTGACTATGCACCGCAAAAAAGCGCGCGTTTTATGAAAAAGGAGCAGATAAGTAGTGCGGCAAGGGATTATTTTGATATAATCTACCTTCCGCTTGATAATTATTCACCCGACGCAAACGGAGTGATGCTTCCGCCGGTGATATTCGATTATGAGACTGAAAATATACGCGAAAAGCTTGAAAAAGCAAAAGAAGCAGGAGCTGTACACGCGCTTGTATCGAATATCGGACATTTGTCCTTAGCTCGCTCGCTCGGATTTGTCTGCCACGGAGATTTAAGGCTCAACGTCACTAATATAAGTAGCGCAAACGCCCTGCTTTCAGAAGGGCTTGTTGATATTATACCCTCATGTGAGCTTACTCTTGCAAGGCTTGCCGATCTTGGCGAAAGGGTGTCCTCAAATGCAGTAATCTATGGGCGAATTCCCCTGATGTTACTTGAAAAATGTGTTATAAAGCAAACCTCGGGCTGTAACACCTGCAAAAAAGGAGAGGCTGTGCTTACAGACAGAATGGGCGAAAAATTCCCGGTATACAGAGAGGGCGAACACAGAAACGTGCTTTATAACAGCCGCGTGACCTATATGGCGGATAAGGTAGATGAGCTTATGTCGTACAAGGTGTACGGCGGTCATTTTATCTTTACAGATGAGGACGCAAGGGGTGTTGATAAAATTATAGACGCATACAAAAATCACACCGCTTACACAGGAGACGTGCGGAGAATAGCAAAAAAATGAAATACGAATATATTGTATGGGATTTTAACGGCACGATAGTTGACGATGTGCAGATAGG
>JAFQPF010000052.1 GCA_017411885.1 Clostridia bacterium | reverse complement strand
AGGGGGGACTTTTCTCAAAAAGTCCCCCCTTTATCTTTATAAAACTTAAAACCTAAAACCTCACTCAGCGGACGTAGCCTCAATACCCTCGGTCTCGGTAGCGCGCACGATGACGCCGTTTTCGAAATAACCTGTGTAGACTCTTCCGCTCGGCCAGGTGTATTTGCCCTCGCCGTGGAGCTTATTGTTAAGAAATTCACCCTCATATATCTCGCCGTTAGCCCAGGTGTACACTCCGTGACCGGTACGCACGTCAGCCTTGAAGTCGCCGACATATTTATCGCCGTTCGGGAAAACGAAAGTGCCCGAGCCTTCCTTGATATCGTCTACGTAGTCGCCGTCATAGATCGAGCCGTCGCTCCAGGTGTACTTTCCCTTACCGTTCTTGCGGTCAGCGGCAAATTCACCGGTATAAACCGAGCCGTCGGTCCAATAATATGTGCCTGTACCCTCTTTTTTGCCTGCTACGAATTCGCCGTCGTAAACGTCACCGTTTGCAAAGGTGAATTTTCCTTTGCCCGAAAGCTCATTGTTTAAGAATTCGCCTACGTAAAGATCGCCGTTGGCGTATTTGAGCGTACCGACACCCGATTTGCCGAGGTCTTCGATCTCGCCCTGATAAAAATCGCCGTTTGAATAGGTGATAATTCCGTCGGTGCCGTTAACGTTTGCGGTAAGTCCGTCGGAATAGTAAAGCTTGCCGTCGAGCATCTGATTGTTTGAATCGACCTTGCCGAAATACTTGACAGAGCCGCCGTCAGCGGTATTAATGCGAATGTATCGCGTGCCGCTGAGGTAAATGCAGAGAATGAGGAACAAAAGGCATACGACCGCGGCGGCGATGACCGCCATTACCACGTTGGCTGTATTGCTTTTATTCTTGACGTTGTTGTTGTTCATAGGAAAGCATCCTTTCTGAAAAGCGGCTTGCCGCTTTGTAAATAATTATGCTATGTTGGACTTGGGTTTAATCATTGAGGCAAAATTTTCTGCCATCTGAATAAGCTCGGGAAGCGAAAGGTATATTACCACCGCCGCGATTATCAGCAGAACAAGCGCAAATATAAGCGTTGCCGGGCTTGCACCGCCCTTTGCATACAGCCTGTCTGCGCGGAAAGCATCCTTTTCTTCTATATAATACCGCCTGTCTGCCGTGTCAGCATCAGAATCTGCGAGCTTGACGACACGCGAAAGCGTGCTGCGCGACGAAAGAGACGCCTTTATAAACACGTTTTTAATGCCGGCATCGCTCAGTGATCTCGCCGAATCGGGCGTGTGCGCCTTATTTGTTAACAAAAAGTTAACAAATTTGCCTATAAACACGCGATTGTAAAGCGAAATTAGTCCCGCGAGGGCAAAGCCGATAAGTATCGCCCATATTACGATGTGACCGGTTAAAAGAGGTCCGCCAAAGCCCAAGGGCCTGTCGAAAAAGGCGACAATATCGGTAAACAGGGCAGAGAAAAAATCTGCGATCATATCTTTTGACCTTTCTAATTATACTGTGTCAAAAAGTCCGATTTTCCTTATAGGTAAAGGAAATTACGGCTTGATTACATCAACGCCCATATACTTTCTGAGCGCTTCGGGAATAGTTACCGAGCCGTCTGCGTTCTGATAATTTTCGATTATCGCCGCAACGGTTCTGCCTACTGCAACGCCCGAGCCGTTGAGCGTGTGAACGAATCTTGCCTTGTCCTTGGCGTCAGCTTTGAACTTGATATTGGCTCTGCGCGCCTGATAATCAACGAAGTTGGAGCAGGAGCTGATCTCAACGTAGCGGTTGTAGGAGGGCATATAAACCTCAATATCGTAGGTCTTTGCCGAGGAGAAGCCCATATCGCCTGTGGAAAGGCATACTACGCGATGGGGAAGTCCGAGTCCCTTAAGCACGTTCTGAGCGTCAAGTGTCAGGCTTTCAAGCTCGTCATACGAGGTTTCGGGAGTTGTAAAATTAACAAGCTCGACCTTGTTGAACTGATGCTGACGGATAAGTCCGCGTGTATCTCTGCCGGCACTTCCTGCTTCAGCTCTGAAGCAAGCCGAATATGCGCAGTACTTGATAGGAAGCTGCGCGCCTGTGAGAATTTCGTCGCGGTGCATATTGGTTACCGGCACTTCTGCTGTCGGAATAAGGAAATAATCGTTGTTTGATACCTTGAACGCGTCCTCCTCGAACTTAGGAAGCTGACCTGTTCCGCGCATAGATGCTCTGTTTACCATATAAGGCGGGAAAATTTCGGTGTAGCCTGCCTCAACGTGGTTATCGAGGAAATAGCTTACGATAGAGCGTTCAAGCTTTGCGCCGAGTCCCTTATAGAAGTGGAAGCGTGCGCCTGTAACCTTTGCTGCGGTCTCGGGATCGAGAATACCGAGCTTCGCGCCGATATCCCAGTGTGCCTGAGGCTCAAAATCGAAGGTGGGAACCTCGCCCCACTTGCGGATCTCTACGTTTTCGCTGTCGTCAGCACCGATCGGCACCGAAACGTCGGGCATATTGGGGATGCAAAGAAGTGTGTTTTCGATCTCGGCGTCGATCGCGTCGATCTTATCGGTATCAGCCTTGACCTTTTCCGAAAGCTCCTTCATTTCAGCGAAGATAGCCGAAACGTCCTTGCCTTCCTTCTTGAGAAGCGGGATCTGCTTTGAAACCGCGTTCTGGCGGGCTTTTTGTGCTTCTGTATCCGCAATAAGTGCTCTTCTTTCTTCGTCAAGCGCGATTACGCGGTCGATCTCTTCGCTGAAATCCTTGCCGCGTGTAAGCAAACGCTCCTTGACAAATTCCTTGTTTTCCTTAATAAATCTGATGTCTAACATTTTT
>JAFQPF010000051.1 GCA_017411885.1 Clostridia bacterium | reverse complement strand
GACGTCAACGTATACGGAATATCCTTTAACAAAAACGTAAAGCTTGCGGAAAAGCAGGCACGCGCTCTCGGTGTCAAGGTAGCTGTAAGCGCAGACGAAAATGCGGCGCGTGAGCTAAAGCTTTTGCTTGCGGACACGGACATCCGTGTCGAATCGGGAAAGCAAGCTATAGAAGAGCTTGCAAGCGTTAAGGTGGATAAGGTATTCAACTCTATCACCGGATGCGCCGGACTTCCCGCTACTCTTGCCGCGATACGCGCTAAAAACGAGCTTGCGCTTGCAAACAAGGAATCCCTTGTCAGCGCAGGTAAAATCGTCACCGATGAAGCGCGCAAAAACGGTGTAAGCATACTCCCTGTCGACAGTGAGCATACGGCTATTCACGAATGCTTGCGCGCAGGGGAAAGAAAAGAGGTAAAAAAGCTTATACTCACGGCCTCGGGCGGGCCGTTTTTCGGAAAAAGCACAGACGAGCTTGAAAACGTGACTGTAGACGATGCTCTCAGGCACCCGAGCTGGAATATGGGAGCAAAGATCACCATAGACTCGGCAACGCTTATGAACAAGGGCTTTGAGATAGTCGAAGCCGCATATCTCTTCTCTGTCACAAATGAGCAGATAGACGTCGTAGTCCACCGTCAGAGCATAATACATTCTATGGTGGAATATATTGATAACACGGTCTTAGCGCAGATGTCGGTACCCGATATGCGTCATTGCGCGGAATACGCGCTTCACTATCCCGAAAGAAAGCCCTCGCTTACAAGCGAGCTTGATTTAACAAAGCTTTCGTCTCTCACGTTTGCAAAGCCGGATACCGACGCGTTCCCGATGCTTTCGCTCGGTTATGAGATAATAAAGCGCGGTCAGGGGTTCGGTGCCGCGGTAAACGCGGCAAACGAATGCGCGGTATTAAGGTTTATCAACCGCGAGATCGGCTTTTCCGACATATACCGCACGGTAAAAGAGGCGACCGACAGGCTCGGCACGTCGCTTGATAATATAACGACTACAGATCAGATATATGAAATCGAAAAAGAGGCGCGCGATATTGCCGCGCATTATAATAAATAAGGAGTGGTAACCATAGATATTTTAACGGTTCTGCTTGCAATCGTAATATTTTCCGCGCTCATATTCATCCACGAGCTCGGTCATTTTTTGGCGGCACGCAAATTCGGTGTCACGGTCGAGGAATTTTCGATCGGTATGGGGCCGAAGCTGTTCTCCCGTCTTTCAAGAAAAAGCGGTACGCGCTATTCACTGCGCGCGCTTCCGATAGGCGGATACGTCAGTATGCCCGGCGAAAACGGCGCGTCGGACGATCCGAACGCGCTGTGCAACAAATCTGTACCTGAGCGTATGGCAGTCGTGTGCGCAGGTGCAATAATGAACTTTTTACTTGGAATACTCGTTATGACGATCATCGTTTCAACCTCAAGCGCGCTTGGCTCAACAACCATCCACGGCTTTGAGGAGAAGGCTTCAAGCGAGGCTACCGGGCTTATGATAGGCGACACTATTATAAAGGTCGGAAACGAGCGAGTATACGTCGCAAACGATCTTGTTTACGAAATTATGCGCGCGGGAACGAGCCCTGTGGACATCACGGTAAAGCGTTCGGGCGAAACTGTCCTTGTGCCAAACGTGCGCTTCCCCTCATACAGCGAAAGCGGAATACATTATGCCGCAGCCGATTTCTACGTTTTCCCCGAGGAAAAGAGCTTTTCAAGCATAGTTAAGCACTCATTCTTCAGGTCTGTTTCCACAGTTGAAATGATATGGGAATCGCTTATCGACCTCATTACAGGCAGATACGGCATCGAAGCAATGTCCGGACCGGTCGGTGTAACCGAGGCTATCAGCGAAACGGCTAAATCGGGCGGAATTTCGGGTATTCTGTATCTCATCGTAGTTATCACGATGAACCTCGGAATATTCAATCTTCTTCCCCTTCCCGCACTTGACGGCGGCAGACTTATGTTTCTGATCGTTGAAGCGATCCGCAAGCGTCCGATAGACCCTGAGCTTGAAGCAAAGATACACGCGGCAGGAATTATTGCACTGCTGCTTCTTATGGCATTCGTTACCTATCAGGATATCACAAAGCTTTTTGTCTGACCCGGAGATTATGATATGAAAAAAACCAAAAAAGTAAAAATAGGCACAGTTACGATAGGCGGCGGTGAACGCATTGCAATTCAGTCTATGACAAACACCGACACTCACGATCTTGATGCCTGCCTTACACAGATACGCGCTCTTGAAGCAGAGGGATGCGATATCGTTCGTCTTGCCGTACCCGATCTTGCCGCTGTAAGCACGATCGGAAAGCTTAAGGAGCTTGTAAATATACCGATCGTTGCCGATATTCACTTTGACTATCGCATCGCATTGGAGTGTGCCGCGGCAGGCGTCGACAAAATACGCATCAATCCGGGCAATATAGGCTCGGACGAAAGGGTGCGCGAGGTAGCACGGGTATGCGAAGGCAAAGACATACCGATACGCATCGGTGTTAACTCCGGCTCGCTTGAAAAAAGCATACTTGCAAAG
>JAFQPF010000050.1 GCA_017411885.1 Clostridia bacterium | reverse complement strand
GTTTCGGGCGACAAGACGCTCGGCGTGCTTGAGCAGAACGCGGCTCTTGAAAGCGAAAACACGCTTATCGACGAGATGCTTTTAACCTTCCCCGGTCTGCTTGCGGACGAAAAGCGCCTGTCCGAATTATCCGCTAAGCTTTCAAGCGGAGATGCGGATATTATTTCACAATACACCCGTCTTGAAGAAAAATTCCGCGAAAACGGCGGCTATGAATTCCGTTCGCGCTGCCGCGGGCATCTTATAAATATGGGCTTCCCGGAGGAGATGCACTCGCTTTCTATATCCTCGCTATCGGGCGGACAAAAGACGCGTCTTGCGCTTACACGGCTTTTGATACTCGCGCCCGACATACTCATTCTTGACGAGCCTACAAACCATCTTGACGAGCAAACGCTCACAAGACTTGAAAATCAGCTCGCCGGCTATCGCGGCACGCTGATCGTTATATCGCACGATCGATATTTTCTTGACCGTGTAACGACTCACATCCTTGAGATCGAGAACACTAAGGCTGAGCTATACGAGGGAAATTACACGAAATTTGTAAAAGAGAAAAAGGAAAGGCGCGAAAGCCTTGAGCGCGCATACAAGAATCAGCAAAAGGAGATCGCGCGCATTGAGGCGTACATCGAGCAACAGCGCAGATGGAATCGTGAGCGCAACATAATCGCGGCGGAAAGCCGTATGAAGGCTCTTGACCGCATGGAAAAGATAGACCGTCCCGAAAACGCTCCCGGCTCTATCCGTATGCGCTTTTCAAAGGCTCTTGACAGCGCAAACGACGTTCTGAAGATCACCGGGCTTGGCAAAAGCTATGGTGAAAAAAGGCTTTTTTCAGATCTTGAGCTTTTGCTTCAAAAGGGAGAGCGAATGTTCATCTGCGGGCCAAATGGCTCGGGAAAATCAACGCTTATCAAGGTTCTTATGGGCTTTGAGGAGGCAAGCGAGGGCTATTTTGATTTCGGCTACAACGTAAAGATCGGTTATTACGATCAGGAAAATCAGAACCTTGACGACAAAAAGACGGTGCTTGACGAGCTTTGGGACGCATATGACGGTCTCACGCAGACCGAGGTGAGAAACACGCTTGCCTTGTTTATGTTTAAGGGCGACGACGTATTCAAGCTTGTCGGTGAGCTGTCGGGCGGTGAGCGCGCGCGTCTTACGCTTGCAAAGCTTATTTTATCAAAAATAAACCTGCTCGTGCTTGACGAGCCGACAAACCATCTTGATATAAATTCGCGCGATGCGCTTGAAAATGCGCTGTCCGAATTTGACGGCACGATAATCGCGGTGTCGCACGACCGATATTTTGTAAAGCGGCTTGCCACGAGAATGGTTGATCTTACAAATAATCCTCCGACCGTATTTGACGGAAATTACGAGGAATATCAGAATTACAAGGCTATATGTGCCTCAAAAGAGGCAAGCGAGCCGAAAGCGCAGAAGCCGCAGAGCATCTCAAGCGGCAAGGAGCAATTCCTTGCGGCAAAGGAGCAGGCGGCAGAGAAGCGCAGACTTGAAAAACGCAAACAATTCGTTGCACAAGAGATCACTCGGATAGAAAAAGAGCTCGACAGGATATCCGCCGAGCTTATGGGAGATGCCGCAAGCGATTATGTTCTTGCGGACAAGCTTTATAACGAGCAAACAGAGCTTGAAGAGGCTCTTATGGCGCTTTACGAGGAAAACGAGAGCTTTTCGGACTGATCATTTTTCCGCTCTGCCCTCACGGATCGCCTGATTTTTTGAAAAAGCGCATCCGCAATAGCTTTGCCTGTAAAGATTATATTTGCGTGAAAGCTCGACCGAGCGCTTGTAGCCGTTTTTCTTTTTGAAATCCGAATACAGATACTTCACGTCATATTTTTCGGACAGGCTTTTGCCGATCATATTGAGCAAATTGCTGTTTTTGAGCGGGCTTATCGAAAGAGTTGTCGTAAAATAATCAAATCCGCCCTCTTTGGCGCGTATCGCGCTCTTTTCAAGGCGAAGATTAAAGCACTTAACACATCTTTCGCTGCCTTCGGGAGCATTTTCAAGGCCGCGTGCTATTTTAAGAAACTCGGCATTGTCATATTCGCCCTCGGTGTATCTGACTGTATTCGAAAGTCCCATTTCGGATATAAACCGCTTTTCCTCGTCGGCACGATATCGGAATTCGGTCTCTGTGTCGATGTTAGGATTGTAAAAATAAACGGTTATGTCGAAATATGTGCTTAAATATTCAAGCACGTAGCTTGAACAGGGCGCACAGCAAACGTGCAGTAAAAGCGACGGCTTTTTTTCGGATACTTTTATTTCATTTATGATCTTTTCGGTGAAAAGACTGAAATTTTCTTTATTATTCATAGCTATACTCCATTACCGTGAAAAGAGATGATACACGATGAAATATCTCATATTTACAATATTTTTAATAGCCTGTATATGCGCGGGCTCTCTTCTTGTGCTTGATATGGACGTGTCGCACGAATATGAGTCGCAAACAGAGCCGGCGGCGGTGGCAAGAATGTCGCGTATGGGTGAAGCAAGCCTTTGCAACAACACCGGTGTGCCGCACAGCGATTCTATAGCAGAGGACCCTGAGGTGGGAATTTTGCTTTTACCCTACGATTATTCGGCACCTGTGCCCGAGCGTGAGCCGGTTGAAAATGAATTCTTCAACCGCGCCGTGTTTATCGGGGATTCGCGTATGCTCGGACTTGTCAAGTATAACGACCTTGAACCGATAAATTACTGCAGCGTGGGCTTTTCGGTCGGACTTTACGATACGTCAAGCTTTATTAAGCACGAGGACAAGACCTTGACGGTCAAGGAGGCACTCAGAGTCAACGACGATTTTGATATGGTCTATATTTCGACAGGAATCAACGAGCTTGGCTGGTCGATCGGTAAGTTTGCGGAGAAATACCGCGCTATGATAAACGATATCAAAGAGGTGGCGGGCGACAGACCGATATACATTCAGCTTATTCTGCCCGTAACGCGTGGGTTTGAAACGTCAAAATATATGAATCCGTTCGGTCTGAAAAACAGTAACGTTACGCGTTTTAACGCAGAGCTTGTTGAAATCGCCAAGGAGTGCAGAATATACTATTTCGATTGCTCTGAAAATTTCCTGCTTGATGACGGCACGCTCGATCCGAACAAGTCCTCGGACGGCGCGCATCTCACGCTTGAGGCGTATGCTGAGCAGCTTGATATATATAAGTCACACGTTGTAAACCGCAAGGAATACGCGTGGTAGGGTTTGGTTTATGGTTTTGTTTTTTGCGAGGGGGGAGCTTTTTGAGAAAAGCTCCCCCCT
>JAFQPF010000049.1 GCA_017411885.1 Clostridia bacterium | reverse complement strand
GCGGAGGCAACGGTGAATTAAAAGCGGCAATGCAGTATATGTCGCAGAGCTTTCGCATCAAGGATCCCGAGATCAAGGATCTCTTCCTTGACATCGCCGCAGAGGAGCTCGGACACATGGAGATGGTGGCGCAGACCATCAACCTCTTAAACGGCCACGATGTTGATGCATCAAAAGTCCCCTCGGGCGAAATTCAAACTCACGTGATTTTAGGTCTTAATCCCGGGCTTATAAACGCTTCCGGCTACTCCTGGACTGCCGATTACGTCACCGTCACCGGTGATTTATGTGCCGATCTGCTTTCCAACATCGCGTCCGAGCAGCGCGCGAAGGTGGTTTACGAATACCTTTACCGCCAGATCGACGACAAGAAGGTGCGCGAGACCATTGATTTTCTCTTAAACCGCGAGGAAGCGCACAACCAGATGTTCCGCGATGCCTTTAACAAGGTACAGAATTCGGGTTCTAACCAAGATTTCGGTACGACCAAGGCGGCGCGTATGTATTTTTCTATGTCCGACCCCGGTCCCAACACGTTTGCTACGGGTGAAGCGCATCCGGTATCCTTCAAGTAACAAAACAGCCTCACGGCACAAATGCCGTGAGGCTGTTTTTTACTCATGCGCCGGCATATCGAGTTTGTCATCAGTGGCAGGGTTATTTATAAGCTCACCGCTTTCGGTAAAACGTGAGCCATGACAGGGACAATCCCAGCTATGCTCTTCCCTATTATATTTAAGTGCACATCCGAGGTGCGGACATCTTGGCGCAGTAGGCGTCAATAGTCCCACCGCCGACTCAAAGGCATTAACTGCAAGCTGTGGATAAAACATACTGCGCGAGGGCGAAAAGACCTCGGCATAGGGATTTCTCTTTCCTCTTACGAGATCACACAGTATATCAGATGCGACCATAGAGCTTGTCATTCCCCACTTATTAAATCCGGTCGCGACGAATACATCGGGCGTGGAGCTTGCATATTTGCCGATATAAGGCACGCGATCAAGCGTCATACAGTCCTGAGTCGCCCATCTGCCAACGATTTCAGCATTTTTATAATACTTTTTCGCAAACTCCTCAAGCTCATTCCAGCATCCGCCGCTTTTACCCGTGCGGTGAGAGCCACCGCCGAGTAGCAAAAGCTCACCGTAACTGCGAAAAGAAAGCCCTGTATCCGACTCGTCCACGTACATTCCGTCAACAGCCTGCGCGCCCTTCAGCGCAAGGACGTACGAGCGATGCTGATAGAGCTTTAGCGGATACAGTCCGTGCTTATTGAGCATCGGAAAATGCGTTGCGATGATCAGCTTTTTATATCTTATCTCGCCGTGATTTGTGCGCGCGACGTACGGCTTAAGCTCTGTTACCTTTGTGTGCTCGTATATAGGCAGGTCCTTTGCGATCGCATATAAGAATTTCAGCGGATGAAACTGCGCCTGTTCTTTTACCCGAACCGCGCCCGATACGGCAAACGGAAGCTCACGCGCTTCCGACAGCTCTGCTCTGATACCGAGGCTGTTCAAAGCGGCGATCTCTTTTTCTATCTTTTTGCGCTTATCAAGCGAATAAACGTATGAGTCGCGTTTTTCATAATCACAGTCAATATTGGCACAAATGCGCGCGTACTCATCACAGGCGCGGACCTGCGCTTCAAGATAACGGCGCGCCGCGTCTTTACCCAAGCGCCGTATGAGCTTGTCATATATAAGTCCGTGTGCAAGCGTAATCTTCGCCGTGGTGTTTTGCGTAATGCCGCCGCAAATCTTATCAGCCTCGACCAGCATACAATCCACGCCTGCATTTTTAAGCTTATACGCGCAAAGTATTCCCGCAATACCGCCGCCTATCACAAGCACGTCGGTACTTCTGTTCCCTGCAAGCTCATCAAAGCGCACCTTTGACGCGCCCTTTAACCAAAGTGACTCCATAATTTCTCCTTGTTACTTTATGCGTTTAGTGTTTGCAGTTCGGGTTACTTATATTCCTGAGAGCAGATTTCAAAAAATATTTTGTCATGGCATTTGCAAAAACAAGAGAAAACGAGAGAAAAAAAGAGATTAAAAGAGTTTGCTCGATGCTAAACTAAAATAATCAAAAATTCTTTCAAAAACCTATTGACATAAGCAAAAACCTGTGATATAATAGACAGGCTGACTTGGCAGGGATATATTCTGCTGCCACAAAATTCTATTATTAAACGTTTCACGGAGGAAACTTATAATGTCTACTTTTATGGCAAAAAAAGAAACCCTCGAGCGTAAGTGGTACGTTATCGATGCGGCTGATAAGCCCCTCGGTAAGACTGCAGTTCTTGCAGCTACCATCCTCAGAGGCAAGCACAGACCTGAATTCACTCCTCACGTAGATTGCGGTGAATTCGTAATCATCATCAACGCTTCCAAGGCAATACTCACAGGTAACAAGCTTACACAGAAGTATTACCGTCACCACTCCGGCTACATCGGCGGACTTAAGGAAGTACAGTACAAGACACTTATGGCAACCAAGCCCGAGCTCGCTATGGAGCTTGCAGTTAAGGGAATGCTTCCCAAGAACAAGATCGGCGCAAGCGCATTCACACGTCTTCACGTATATGCAGGTGCTGAACACGTTCACGCAGCTCAGAAGCCCGAAGTTATCGGTTAATAGAAAGGAAGGACGAATATAATGTATACAAGTGCTAAACCTTACTTATACG